>JAQVUQ010000564.1 GCA_028699365.1 bacterium
GCTTGCCGGTCCGCCCCAGCCCGGTCTGGACTTCATCAAGAATAAGCAGGACGCCGTGTTCATCACAGATTTGCCGCACTGCCGGAAGATACTCGTCCGGAGGCACGACAACGCCGCCTTCACCCTGGATGGGCTCCAGGATAACGGCCGCCGTTTCCCCGTTCACGGCCGCTGCCATGGCGGCAGTATCTCCGAAGGGAACGTGCTCGAAGCCGGGAACCAACGGCTGGAAAGGCTCTTTGTAGATATCCCGGCCGGAAGCACTCATACCGCCGAAAGTCTTGCCGTGAAAAGCGTTCTCCGCCGCTACGATTCGGGTGCGTCCGGTAGCCAGACGAGCAATTTTCAAGGCCCCCTCCACCGCCTCGGTCCCGCTGTTGCAGAAGAAGGAGTATTGCAGCTCGCCGGGAGTCACCTGGGCCAGCCGCTCCGCCAGATCTGCAAGCTGTTTATTGATAAGAACCTTGGAAGACATGGGCATCCGATCCAACTGATCCTTGACGGCCTGCACCACCCGCGGATGCCGGTGGCCCAGCGAAAAGACACCGTAGCCCCCGCCGCAATCGATAAAGGTCCGACCCTCGCTGTCGGTTATCCTTACCCCCTCGGCATACTCCTCCACGGCAGCATAACCGGTGAATTTCAGCAGCCGGGCCAGGGAAGGGTTGTGATATCGACCGAACTTCTCCAGGGTTTCTTCAGTTATCCCCATGTGCAACCTCCGCAATCTCCCGTTCGGGCACATCGAAACGCACTATTCTGGGCCGCCAGCCCAGCTTTTTCAAAGATTCCCAGTAATCTTCAGGGGTAATTTTGGCGGCAGGCTTGTCGCTGACAGCCACCAGGGCGGCCTCCATAACGTTAGTGCCGAAAGAGCGTCCGTTAAGCTCGGGGGTGGTGGTCACCAGCATCTTCACGCCCCGCTGTTTGAACTGCTCCACATCCGCAGCCGTGACGGTATTGGTGATGATTATTTTTCCGTCCAGCCTGGCCGGCATATATCGCTTGATAAAGTGAAAATCACCGGCAATGATCTCAGCCCAATCGAAATACTTACTGTATTTGGGATCTTCGCTATCCTGCTTATCGCCGGTAGGGTATACCAACTTGAACGGCAGGCGGCAGATGATAGGCAGGAGCGTAAAGGCCACCAGCTTCAACAGCCGCAACGATCTTATCGGCACCGGCAGACCCAGGGCAAAGATCACATCGCCGAAGAGACAGTCCGCCCCCATTTCACTGACCGCCTCGGCCATGCTGAAGCGATCGACGGCGCTCACCAGCATAACCCGCCGGCCGGGCAGGGAGATAATGCCCTCTCTGACAAGATATTCGATGGTCTGCCTCTCCAGAGTGTTCTTCAGGCCGCTGCCGTCTACCACCGGCGTTATGAAGGCGGCACGGGCCATCTTGAGAGCATCACGGACAACAAACCTTCTGCCCGCGGTTATCAGATAGAGGTCTATGCCTCCCAGACCGATGGCATCGACCTCTCCGTCCAGCTCCCCGATCATCTTTACCGCCTTCTGCATGCTGCCGTCGGTGCCCATACGGCGCACCTTCACCTGCTGTCCAAAGAGATTCATCTCCACGGCATGATCTCTTTTGGAAGATCCAAGGCTTACGCTGACAACTTTTTTCATCTTTATTCCTCTTCCCAAGGGGTCAGGCCTTGAAAGCAACACTGCGACCTCAAGACCCCGCATATCTACTCATTTATTTCTATCCGCTGTGCGCTGCAACTTGCGTAAATATCCCTTCGGCATCGCTTCGGCCCGACATGGCGTTGATCTCCTCACGCAGTCTGGCGGCACCGGGCAATCCCTTGAAATACCAGGCCAGATGTTTGCGCATCTCCCTGATGCCTCTTAACTCTCCCCGCCGCTGTAGCACATCAATAAGATGCTCCCGGGCCACGGACAGCTTCTCTTCCATGGAAGGCTCCGGAATAAGCCTTCCGTCCCGAATAAAGGCGGCAATTCGTCCGAATATCCACGGGTTGCCCAGGCAAGCCCGGCCGATCATCACCCCGGCGCAACCGCTCTCGTCCAGACGCCGGGCAGCTTCCTCCGGACCGGCGATATCTCCGTTACCGATCACCGGGATATCGAGAGCCGCCGTCACCTCGGCAATCACATCCCAATCCGCCTGGCCGCCGTACATCTGCCGACAGGTGCGCCCGTGCACCGCCACGGCGGCGGCACCGCCGTCCCTGGCTGCCAGAGCAACTTCGACGGCGTTTATACTGGCTGAATTCCAGCCGGTTCTTATCTTGACCGTGACCGGCACTTTAACCGCCTGCACCACGCTGCATACAATACGGTTAAGCAGTTCCGGGTTGCGCATCAGCTCGGAACCGGCTCCCGTTTTGACGACTTTAGGCACCGGACAGCCGGCATTTATATCCACAGCCCCGGCGCCTCTCTCCTGCAGCATCAGTGCCCCCTCAGCTACGACCGCCGGTTCGGCGCCGAATATCTGTGCTACCAGGCGATCCTCCCCACTGAAGTC
>JAQVUQ010000565.1 GCA_028699365.1 bacterium
GATTCTCAAGGCTGCGGGTGGCGAAGATACAAGCCCCTTTCCCGTAACGATTCAGAATTACCCCAGGGTCGCCGTTGCCATACCGGGCAACGATCTCACCTTTGATATCTTTGACTTTATCATATTCAGCATAGGTTATATTTACAGGCTGTAAAAGCTTGTTAATATTGTCAGAAAGCATCAGACTGGAGAGTCTACTCTCTTTATTGACGGTTGTTCCGCTTCCACTGTATGTCTGCTCGCTGTCAAAACTTAATCCAAAGACATCCGATAGGCCGTAGTCCTTGCGCTGCCTTGACCAGCGGTCATACAGCGTAGTGGAAGCATCGGCCAGCAATGTTCCCCCCTGCCTGACGAATTCCCGTAAGGCATTCTCCTCATCCTCCGACAGAGATCTGCCGTTTGCCAATATAACCAGTTTATATCGAGACAACTTCTCAAGGGATATCGTTTCACAAATTACCGGCTCGATGGGAAGATGGGCTTCATTTATTCTTTGCCATATCCCCATCTGCATGTTGGAGTAAGCGTTAAGATAACCGGCTGGGTCAACATAGCAATAAAAAGGACTTCTACCTGTTCTCTCGCTAAAAAGAAGTGCTACAGGAGTAGCGATCCTGGTTTTGATCAGATATGGCTCGATCTTTTTGACCAGTTTCATGTAAGAGGTTATTACCTCCATTTTGTCACTTCTGTAATACTTAAGCGGCCTTTCTTTGGGGGCACAAGCCCATGGAAAGTAAAACCCGGCTCCCCACAGTATAACCCCTTGAGTATGAGCGAGCGATGAAGCTAATCCTTTATCTACATACTCGTTGCTGGAAAGAAGCCGGCCTTTGGATAAACCCGGCCACCAGAAAACCGTAGAGGAGCACGGCTCTCCGTTGCGACTTAATTCAGTCCAGAAAGCGGTCATGCTATCAACCTGCTGAGTGGCATTCTCGGGGCCACAGCCGTCCACGACGTCGCTCAGTTCCCAATACCTGCCGGGATAACCGCTGGCATACAACTGGGAAAAGGTGTATCGGCAGTCTGTGCCTCGACGAAGGCAATGAACAAACTGGGTATGTTCCTTGAAGAATTCCAGAAAAGCTTCGTCTTTCATATCGTTGTATTCGGTAAAAATCACGCTGGAAGAGCCTGATTGGAAGGTGTGTCCATTCTCCAAGTGCGGTATTTTAACCGTATTCATATCCACGTCTAACGACTTTAGTTTTTCAGAGCTGTATTTTTTCGCCAAATAATCCTTTAGCTTTGCATTAGCCTGATCATCGCTGCTCCAATTTCTGGTCAAGCTGAATTCCAGTTCCTCCTGGTCTACCCCCTGGAAGGCAGGCAAATCGCCGTACAGAATAAATACCCTCATAAAATCAGCTTTAGACGAGCCGCCGTTAAAATCCACGAATATCTGTGTTTTCAACCCGAGCTTACCCATGTAGTCTATTCTTTCTCTTAATCCTATATACGAATCCACAGGCTGTCGTGCCTCTATATATCTCCACATGTTCGCCCCGGTCAAGACGGCAGACCGGTATAACAGCGGCAAGTCCTGCAACACGGTCTTGTTCACTGGAAAACCAGATATCGTTTCAGTCGTCTTCTCCGGCAGATATACCGGATACTGATAACCGGACAACGTCCGCATAAAGGTGTTCCGCCCGAAATCATAGAAAGAAGGGTGACTGCTGAACTCATGCTGCTTGACGCCGACAGTCACGTCCTTCCCTCCCTGCCGGATCATCTCAGCGGCATATTTGCTGTAATTCGCCGTGCCTATCCCCCAGGGCCAGTTCCCTTTCACATGGAGTTTTTCAACCGCCCGTTCGTCTCCCAGGAGACCCAACGCCAGAGCCGCACTCTTGCGCAGGTTAAGCACGTAGTATTCCACATCGTTATTCTGATAGGGCATTCCGTATACCTCAAGAAGCGGCTCCAGGGCGCGTTTATCGCCTATGTATCCCAGTGCTATGGCAGCACACCCGGAAGGAGAAACAGCCTCCTGCCAGGCAAAAGCCGGAAAGAGCAGCCGCTTCTCTTTCATTACCTTTATCAGACCGTCCACGGCTCCTTCCGCGCGGAGCCATCCCAGTGACAGGATCGCATTTTCAGCCAGGTAGGGATCGCTGCTTTCAATATACTCCTGCAACAGCGGAATGACAGACCTGTCTCCTATCTGTCCCAGAGCCTGGGCGCACCTCCTCTTTATCCACTTGCTTTTATCTTCCTTTAAAAGTCTTGAAAGCACCGGCACCGCCTCTTTGGCCTGCAGCCAGGCTAAAGAGATGACGGCATTCACCCTGACATTCTCGTCTTTATCCGCCAGCATTTTCAGAAGGATCGGCACGCCTTTCTTTTCACCAACGGCTCCGATACCTCTGGCGCCGTCGGCACGTGCGGACGGATCATCCTCTTCGCATAATACGACGTAATGCGCATAAAGAGCGACTCTCTCCACCGTGGTCAGTGTCGGACAAGAAACATGCGGCAAATCGCTTCTGCCTATAAGAGCC
>JAQVUQ010000566.1 GCA_028699365.1 bacterium
AAACAGATTAATATCGGATAAACGATAGATCTTTATTTGCAAACAAAGCATCTGCTGACAACAGGTGCTTTTTTATGCCCATTACGCATACCAGTCCGGCCAGTCATTATGACCGTGGATATCAGCCGGTGAGACACGGACTATATCCGTCTGGCAATCTACGGCGCCGGATCGTCCACGGCCTGGACGCAGCCGTTCTTTATTGACAATCCTGATACATCAAGTTAGCATAAACGAATGAATAATCCCCGCATATACGGTCATCCTCCTTTCAAGATAGCCGTCGTTCACGGCGGTCCCGGTGCTCCCGGCGAGATGGCGCCGGTTGCGCTGGAACTGGCCAAAACCTGCGGCGTTCTTGAGCCTCTTCAGACGGCAACTACCGTGGACGGGCAGGTGGAGGAGTTGCGCGCTCTGCTGGAGAGATGCGCCGACCTGCCGGTGACGCTGATAGGGCACTCCTGGGGAGCCTGGCTGAGCTTCATATTAGTAGCTCGATATCCGGCACTTGTAAACAGGCTGATTCTGGTCGGCAGCGGGCCGTTTGAAGCTGAATACGCCGCCGGTATTATGGATACACGGTTGAGCCGTCTGACGGAAGAGGAGAGAACCGAGGTTGTGGAACTCTTCAATGCTCTGGACGATCCTTGCGCCCGGCGGAAGGACGAGATGCTGGCCCGGCTGGGCAGAGTCATCTCCCGGACGGATACCTACGCTCCTCTGCCGGCTGAAGGTAAAGTCGATATCGAGAGTATCGCGTGCAACGGCGATATCAACGAGAGCGTCTGGAAGGAGGCCGCGGAGCTGAGGCGCAGCGGCCGGCTGTTGGCGCTGGGAGAAAAAATCTCCTGCCCGGTTACGGCTATCCACGGCGATTACGATCCTCATCCCGCCGCAGGCGTCAGGGAACCCTTGTCCCGCGTGCTGAAGGACTTCGAGTTCATCCTGCTGGAGAGATGCGGGCATAATCCCTGGATGGAGAGATATGCTGTGAAGGAGTTCTTCCGGATAATCGCATCCTGCATCCGGGCGGATAGCTGATACTCTTGTATCCGGGTAATGTTGACTATTTTCTTAGTCGTTATAAATGCTATAATCTGTACAATTACACGCCGCTTCCGACCGTATGGCGGCAGACGGTAACAGTGTAAGCAAAAGGAGGCTTCTGATGCGCTCTGTCAGTTATTTACGCATTGCGGGATTAACCTTCCTGACTGCCGTGATTTTCTGCTGTGCTTCCAGTGCACCGTATCTTTCTCCGTCAACTGCATATACCATACCTGAGCCGGGCGAGCCGCAAATAGTCGGCTGGTTCTGTCCTAAATGCGGAGGACTGGTATCTACGGGACGGCAAAGCTGTTCATGCGGATATTCGCTGGGTTCACAGGGAGGCGACGATACTTCCGCCGGTAATACCGGCGGCTATACGGGAGGCTGGAGCAACGACAAGCCGCAGGTTACCCGGCCGGCAGTGCCTAAGGTCAGCGTGGAGGAGCGCCGCCAGAAAGAGATTTATGCGCGGGAGAAGCAGGCGCTGTTGAATGAGTTCAAGCTGCCGGATACCGGAACAAGTGCTCTGCCTGTAACCGTGGATGCCGGTAGTATATCTAATGCTTTCAACAATCCCGCCCAACCCGTTCGCTTCCTGCAGGCAAGCGGGCTCTCCGAAGCGGAGTGGGCGCGTGCCCGTGCGTGTCAGGCGGAGATCAATGCCGTTACCCGTGTCTGGCCGGTGCCGGAGAAGAACATGGCGCGTCTGGAAAATCTGTTGACTGAACGTAATACCCTCTGGGCCAAGGCGACCAGTGCTCCGGACCTGACGGCTGAGGACCGCGAACGGCTGCGTCTGAAGCTCTTTGTCATTCCTCACTTTGGTAATAATCCCACGCCGTCGGTGCCCACGGCTAACTTGCAAACATTGAGGTCTTCTTCCGGTCCGGACAAAGCGTCTGCTGTTGAAAACCCCGTCACGCTTACGCTGATGCGGCAGACACTTATCGACAGTGCGGTATCGATGGCTGAACAGGCGGGAGAAGACTGGGCCGGCGAACTGCTGGGAGATGCGGCGGGTGCTCGCTTCGGCACCGTGCTGGGTTTGGCCAAAGTAGCCATTGCCGCCAGGAAGGATACTGCCGAAGGATTGGCGGCCATGGGTGATGTTCTTGTCGGGCTTATTCCTCTTCCACAGGCCGGTGCCACGATGGCCGCAGGCCGGGTCTATGGGAACACGGCCTTTCAGGCGATGAATAGTTTTATGCAGCAATCTATGCAGGCCACGGGCAATACGATGGATACCGAGGCATTCTGGAAGGAGCTGGATGATGAACTCAGCGTTAACCTGCGGGCATACCGTAAGTGGGTCGGCTTTGGATCGTAGAGTTTGGCTGCTTCTGCTTCTACTTCTGTTCGCGGTGCTGCCGGCTGCGCGCGGCGCAGAGCAACCTGCGCCGGCACAAACTCCTTACCCGGGTTTGCTGGTTGCATTGCCGGTAGACAGCGGCATTACAGT
>JAQVUQ010000567.1 GCA_028699365.1 bacterium
ATAGCTCTCTTTGCCGGCGGCGGGAGAGCCAGCCAGGAATACGGCTGGGAAGCCGTCGCCAGGGGTGCCGTTGTTATAGATAACAGCAGTACGTTCCGCATGGAGGAAAACGTGCCGCTGGTTGTTCCTGAAGTGAATCCGCACGACCTTAAATGGCATAAGGGACTGATCGCCAATCCCAATTGTTCTACCATTCAGATGGTAGTGGCGCTCAAGCCCATATACGATGCAGCCGGAATTAAGCGAATAGTAGTCAATACTTACCAGGCGGTCTCCGGAACGGGCAGAGAGGCCATAGATGAACTGGATAAACAGACTAA
The DNA here is from genome assembly GCA_028699365.1 of bacterium. Classification (GTDB taxonomy): domain Bacteria; phylum UBP13; class UBA5359; order UBA5359; family UBA5359; genus UBA5359. Next base: position 321 of record JAQVUQ010000567.1, read on the forward strand.
GGATTACGCTGCCGGCCGGGAGATGACTGCTGAGGTCTATCCCTATCAGATAGCTCTAAACGTTCTGCCGCAAATAGACGCCTTTACGCCAAACGGGTATACTAAAGAAGAGATGAAGATGGTCAATGAGACCAGAAAGATACTTGGCGACAATGATATTGCCGTTAGTGCCACTACCGTCAGGGTGCCCGTTTTCTACGGCCATTCGGAGGCGGTAAATGTGGAGACTGAACGCAAGCTAACCGCTGCCGAAGCCGGAGCGCTTCTGTCCGTGGCTCCCGGTGTGGTGGTGGTGGACGATCCTGCCGAGCGTGTTTATCCCATGCCCATAATGGCTGCCGGCAAGGACGAAGTCATGGTAGGACGCATAAGAGAGGATATTTCGGTTCGGAACGGACTGGATATCTGGGTTGTCGCAGATAATCTGCGTAAGGGAGCGGCTCTTAACGCCGTGCAGATAGCCGAGAAGATGATGGAATTAGGGCTCATATAGCGCTATGGCGCTATATGAGCAGTCTGAAGTCTGAAGACTGAAGACTGAAGGAGAACGCTCAGGCATAAACTACTTCAGACTTTGGACTTCAGACTTCAGACTTGCTTAATAACCGAGGAGGAGTATTATGGGCACTGCCAAGCTGGGAAGGCTGCTGACCGCCATGGTCACGCCTTTCGATAAGGATATGAAGGTTGATTACGGAATGGCCGGCGATCTGGCGGAAAGGCTGGTCGCAGAAGGCTCCGACGGAATTGTGGTGGCGGGCACCACCGGTGAATCTCCGACGCTGACCAGGGAAGAGAAGCTGCGTCTTTTCAAGACCGTAGTCGACAGAGTCGGCGGCAAGGCCCGTGTTGTGGCCGGAACGGGTAACAACTCCACCGAGGCATCCGTTTCCTTGTCCCGGGAGGCCGCCGATCTGGGCATCGATGCCGTGATGCTGGTGACGCCGTATTACAACAAGCCTTCGCAGGAAGGTCTCTACCGGCACTTCAAGGCTGTGGCCGAAGCGATCGAACTGCCCGTTATTCTGTATAACGTTCCGGGCAGAACGGGTATAAATCTTGAAGCGAGCACCGTCATCAGGCTGTCGGCGGTGGATAACATTACGGCCGTCAAGGAGGCCAGCAAGAATCTGGAGCAGGTGGCGGAGATAGCCGCGGGCGTACCTGACGATTTCGATATCTACAGCGGCGACGACGGTATAACTTTGCCGGTAATGTCCGTCGGCGGCGTAGGCATAATAAGCATTGCCTCGCATGTGGCCGGTCCCGAGATAAAGACGATGGTGGAGGCTTACGCGTCCGGAGATCACGCGGCGGCGCTGAAGCTCCATCTGAGGCTCATACCTCTTTTCAAGGTGCTGTTTATCGCCACCAATCCCGCGCCGGTAAAGGCTGCCGTGCGTATGAGAGGTATGGACGTCGGCAGACTCAGGTTGCCCCTGGTCGATGTCGATGCCGACCAGGAGAAGCTTATTATCGGCGTGATGAAGGAGCTTGGTCAGGTTTGAACCGTGCTCAGGTCCTGGAAGAGATCAGGCAGGAGATTTTAGTCTGCCCCAAGTGCGATCTGTGTGAGTCGCGGATTACGGCTGTACCCGGATCAGGTCCGCTGGATGCCGATATCTTCTTTGTCGGCGAAGCTCCGGGACAGCAGGAAGATCTTAACGGCGTGCCCTTTGTCGGCGCGGCCGGGAAGCTTCTCACTTCCCTGTTGAGCATGATAGGGATCGAGCGCGAAGAAGTTTTTATTACCAACGTCGTGAAATGCAGGCCACCCGACAACAGAGATCCCCGGCCCGACGAGATATCCAGTTGCAATCCCTATCTGGTTTCGCAAATAGCCCTGATAGAGCCAAAGGTCATCTGCACTCTGGGGCGTTTTGCCATGCAGACGGTTATAGATCCGGAGATGTCCATTACCAGGAGTCATGGAGTCCCCGTGCGCCGCAGCGGCATTATTTACTTCCCGATGTACCATCCGGCCGCTGCCCTCTACCGCGGAGAATTGAAGCAGATCATGAAGGAAGACATGCTTCGGCTCAAAGCGCTTATTGATAATGAGAAGGAGAAATAATGGCTAAACAACTTTCAGTAATCCCACTCGGGGGTGTAACCGAGATCGGCAAGAACATGTTTGTGGTACGTTACGGCGAGGATATCATCGTCATCGATTCGGGGCTCATGT
>JAQVUQ010000568.1 GCA_028699365.1 bacterium
GTAATGTTCTTAGGGCTATCCATAAATATGATTATCGCGCTCCAAATCCACCTCCGGCAAATTGATCACTTTATTCATGAACAGCCCCTTGGTAAATATATTTTTTACAAATTAATTCTATCATATACGGAAGTGCTATATCAATGTGGACATTATCATTCCGCTTGCCATACAATAAGAATCAAACGCCGGAATTGTATGCGCTTATTTCTTCACTCCGGCGCTGCTGCCGCGCAGTATCAGTTCCGGTGCGATAACGCGGTGGCACGGTCCTTCACCGGCACCTGTCGCTTCCACCTTCTTCAGCAGTATCTCCGCCGCCTCCTGTCCCTGGCGATAGAAGGGCTGAGCAACAGTAGTAAGTGGAGGATTACAATACTCGGCAAATGCCTGATTATCAAAGCCTATAACGGAGATGTCTTCAGGTATGGATAACCCTTGATCCGATATAGCCCGCATAGCTTCCCGTGCCAGAAAGTCATTAGTGGCGAAGATGGCCGTGGGCTTCTCTTTCAACAGATCTACAGCCTCGTTATATCCTACTTCTGCTGATGGCTCGCTCTTATCTGCATCGGCTCTCTCCAGGCGCCTCACTAAGGCCGGATCATGGACAATGCCGTATTGCGCCAGCGCTTCCCGGTAGCCCTCAAAACGATCCTCTATGGCTGTGCAGTTCAGGCCCAGAATAATTCCTATCCTTTTATGCCCCAGCTTTACCAGATGTTCCGTAGCCAGAAAGCCGCCTTGTTTATTATCGGTGACGACGTAATCCGTCTCAAGTTCTCGGAAGTATCTATCGATCAGGACAAAAGGATATCCGGCCATCTTCAGTTCAAACAGCGCTTCGGCATTGGTCCTGCCCCAGTTGGGAAAGATAATGGCCCCCTTCTCCTTGCCTTCCAGGAGAAGCTTCAGGTTTTTGTTCTCCTGTTCGATGCTGCGTTGGGAATTGAAGATGGTCAGGATGAAGCCGGCTGCATTTAAGGCATCTTCTATTCCCTGGTAGATCTGAAAATCGGAATCTTCCAGCCCAGGGACGACAAGAGCAATCCTGTCCTGTTCGCCTGACTGCAGGCCGGGCAGACGATCGCTGACGAAACTGCCCTTGCCGGCTACGGAATAAATAACGCCCTTGTTCTGCAGTTCTTTAAGAGCCGTGCGGACGGAACCCCGGCTGATGCCGTATTCTTTAACCAACTCGCCTTCGGAGGGGAGCGCGTCACCCGGTTTTAGATCGCCTTTGCGTATTTTGGCCGCTATGCTTTCTTGCAAGCGCCAATATATGGGCTGAGGGCCTTTGTTTTGCCTGTTTGCGCTGTTTACCATGTTTTTTCACTATCCTGACAGTTTTATTGGCTTGGATTTCTAACTGTGCAGAGTATAGTGAAAAATCTTTTTTGTGTCAACGTAAACAGCCATTACTCCCCAAGTTTTCAAGGACGGGAAGCAATGCCCGCTTTTGCTGAGACTTATTATCACCTCTCAGAATTATAAATTGTCGAGATTTCGTTTATACTGAGCGCTCGGTTGTACACCTTTACCTCATCCATATCTCCATCAAAGTATTTACCGTTTTCACTTCCGCCTATTAATAACGAAGACAAATCATCGCTGGTCATAGGACCCGTGCTTATTGTAGTGCTGGTATAATCCAGATTTCCATCAAAATAGAATTTGGTCATATTCGTTGCACTATCATATGTCCATGCTATATGATGCCACCCATCGGTCCAGGTATGGGGGGTGCCAACTCCTCCAAAGTGCCAACCCTCGTTATCCGTCCTCACCCATAGATTTATATCCGGATTTACGTTAATGCGGAATTTACTCCCATTCCTCCCGCAGCTCCGTATTACCTGTGCAATTGTGGATGTTGGCTTTACCCATGCCATTACTGTAATTGCATCGGTTATATTCAGTTCGCTGTCGTTTCCGCAATTTACGTATTGTTGGCTGGCTCGGTTAAAATACAGCCCTCCACCAGCCTTACCGTCAACCCATGCAGTGGACGGATTCATGTTGACAAGTGTGCCGGTATTATTACCGCCGGATGAATCCTGGGCTGTTGACGAGCCGTTTACATCGTCAAATTGCCAGTAAACTACCTTGAACACATCTGATTGGCCACTTAACCTAAGATTATACTGAATCATTTTCGAACGTATCGGACCCAGATCGCCGTTAATGGATAAACCGTTCCACCATGCCGTAGCACTTTTCGCCACGTGTTTCAGTGCTTCATCGGTTCCTTCCATCACATCATCGATTTTCCCCATGAGCGTCGTAAAGTATCTTGTATCATCAACCGCTTCCCTAAAACCCTCCCATTGCAATGTATCAATAACTCCGTTTACTGTCGGATACGCAAAGACATGGTCTGTTTATGCCATCCGGGGGCGGCCTAGAATTGCTCAGATGACATGACCGTTTGTCCGCAAGTTGACCACGTTAAACGACCGGAGAAGAGGCTTTCTCCGGTTGCTTGTTTTTCAGGGATAGGTTAGT
>JAQVUQ010000066.1 GCA_028699365.1 bacterium
CCGACAAAAGTTATTACCGAGCCCTTGCCAAACTTATGGTAGAATACTGCCGGCCAGGAATCACCCTTTAACTCCATCCAGATTGCCGTATCATGATCCGGCACAAAATGAACGACCGGCGCTCCGGTATGGCGACAGCCTTTTATATCCAGCTTACAATCATCCGTAGTCGTCCATTCAGGCGAACTGTCCAATGTCTTATCGTAATCTGCGCCTATCATTTCCGATAACGGATATTCCTCCCTCCAGGCACCAGTATCATCCTTCATGCCTGACTGGTGGCTGATGATTACTCTTCCACCATTCCTGACAAACATTTTCAAAGCATCAATCTGTTTATCCGATAAGCATACTGTATTGGGCAGAATGATCAAACGTAACCGCTCAAAACCCCTGCCTTCCTCCAGATCCTTCTCGACAATTACGTCAAAGGGTATATTAGCCAGCATCAGCATCTCACACCAGCCGGCCCAGCAATCAGTCGAGGCCGGATCACTCATCCTGATACAATCCGGTCCTTCATCGTTATCGCTGTGCAGCCATACCGTATGCGCCGAGTAGAGCACACCCACTTCCGCCAGTGTTTCCGGCCGGGTGTACAATTGAGGATAGGAAGATTCAAAGTTAAATGCCTGCCTCAGCATTTCTGCTTCCTCACTCAGGTTCTGTTTCCAATTCGTTGCCCAATATCGTTGCCCCCAGCTCTTGGTCATAGCCCAGCAGAAAAGGTTTTCTTCCTTATTATGCGGATAAAATAAACACATCGGTGGAACACCGGCCCTGGAGGCAAGTGCATTTCGCTGCTTTGATTCCGCACCGATACGCAACCAGCAGTGTGCCTGCGGCTCTACTGCGTTTACCTCTGTGAATACGGTGCTGTAATATCCCTCCAGATTATCCAGCGATACACCCATCCCGCGGGATGCGTATGAATTTGTATTGGAACTGTTATAAATGGGCCGTGCCAACTCCAGACCCAAACCGCGAAAATGCGTAAAAACTCTCTCTTGATGCTCCTTATGGCACTCTATTCGCCACAGCACCCAGGCCTGATAGGATCGGTTTTCCAGATTACCGTAAAACTCTTTATCGTCAAGGCCTGCCGGAGGCATTTCATACCCGGTGTCCTTTTTGAACTTCTCCCGGCAATGAAGACAAGCACAACTGTAATCCCGCACCCAGAATCCCACATCGTCGGTCATGATCCCGTCTACATCGCAAGCATAGATGTCCTTCAGATGCTCAAAGTATAACCTTTGCCAGTCCGGATTATTATGGCAGAGGGGAAAAGCCAGATAACCACCACGGGCAAATAAACCCGTCCTCGGATCTATCTGCCTCATGGAAGAGAACTTTACCCCCTTATACTCCTTATCTCCGTCGTTCAATATCTGCAAAAAGCCGGGATGTCTGTCCAGTTCGATCTCATCCTGTCTCACGCTGGAAAGAATATGTTCCCATTCTTTTGCCCCTTGCGGATGAAAAACGCCTGATGCGCTGTGATGCTCAACAACTTTTATTCCATGACTATGACAGCTTTTGCATATTTTTTTCAGGAGAAGCAAGAGCTGCGGCCAATCATCGACAAAGATCCATCTGAAGTGAAATCCGCCAAAGGTAATTACCGCATTGATACCTGTTTTCGCCAGTGCTTCGGCTTTTCTGTCGAAGTCCTTATCCTTGAAGCGGAAGAGTTCCTCATCGCTGAACCAATAACTGCCCCAACGAGCATCCCAAACCCACATCACTTTTTCAGGCAACAGATTCTGCATTTTACTCACCTCTATAAATATGAGACCGTTTCTTCAATTTGGCTTATCATTGTTTCTCGATTACGACTATTTCGTAAGTTTTAAAGTCCCTTATGGGGATAATCAACCGGCCGTCTTTTGATTCCGGTACTATCTCCCGATCATCAGCAGCATAAAACACCTTAACTTTATCGACCTTATTAAGCTTCAGAACTATGCCCTTGGCCTCTTCCTTTCTCCAATTGATAAGATGCACAATCAGCCTGTCCTTATTCGGCTGCCGTCTAGGAACAACATCGATATCTGCAGGACAATTTTCCACCTCTACCGGTAGACTAACGTTCATACTCTTTAATATTGAGGCGATCAGTTCTTGCCACATCCGGGGTTCCCGCTTTTCGAGGCTCCGAGTAGAAAAGATGCACATTCCCTTTCCATAACGATGCAGGGTCAATTCAGGATCGCCGTTATCGCATCGGGCCATAACTTTACCCTTGATATCTTTGACAGCATCATTATTCGCAGAGAGGCCGTTAAAGCTCAGGCCAAACACATCCGACAGGCCGTAGTCTCTCCGCTGCCGCGACCAGCGGTCATACAGAGTAGTGGAGGCATCAGCCAGCAGCGTTCCTCCCTGCCTGACAAATTCTCTTATCGTATTCTCTTCCTCTTCCGACAACACTCTGCCGTTGGCCAGCACCACCAGTTTATAAGGGGCCAGTTTCTTAGGGGAGATAGTTTCACAGATTACCGGCTCGATGGGCAGATGGGCCTCGGTCAACTTCCGCCAGATCCCCATCTGCATATTGGAGTAAGCATTATGGTAAGCGGAGGAATCGATATCGCAGTAGAACGGGCTCTTACCCGTTCTTTCACTGTAAATCAGCGCCACAGGCGTAGCTATCCTGGTTTGGGTCAGATACGGCTCTATCCTTTGAGCCAGCTTCATGTAAGCGGCGATTAACTCCATTTTGTCGTTTCTGTAATACTTAACGGGCTTTTCCTTGACAGAGAGTGCCCAGGGCAGATAGAATTCAGCCCCCCACAGAATAACACCCTGGGTATGGGCCAGCGATGAGGCAAACCCTTTGTCTACATACTCTTCATCGGAAGGAGTCCATCCCTTGGACAGCCCGGGCCACCAGAAGACGGTAGAGGAGCGCGGCTCTCCGTTTCGACTCAATTCGGCCCAGAAGGTAGCTGTTCCATCCACCTGGCGATCGGCATTTTCGGGTCCGCAGCCGTCAACGATGTCGGCCAGTTCCCAGTACCTGCCGGGGTAACCGCTGGCATACGACTGGGAAAAAGAGTACCGGCAGTCCGTGCCCCGGCGAAGACAATGGATAAACTGGGTGTGTTCCTTGAAGAACTCCAGGTAAGCCTCGTCTTTCATCTCATTGTACTCGCTGAAAAGCACACTGGAGAAGCCGGGCGGACAGGTATGACCCTTCTCCAAAGGCAGCGTTTTAATCGCACTCAAATCGATGCCTAATGACTGCAATTCATTGGGGCTGTATTTATCAGACAGATATTCTCTCAGTTTTATATCTACCTTACCACCGCTGTGCCAGGCTCTGGTCAGGCTGAATTCAAGCTCTTCCTGATCAACTCCCTGCCAGGCGGGCAAATCGCCGTAGAGGACAAACATCCTCATAAAATCCGGCTTGGACGAGCCGCCGTTAAAATCCACGAATATCTGTGTTTTGAGTCCTATTTTTTCCATATAGTCTATTCTTTCCCTTATCCCCATATACGAATTAACGGGCTGGAAGGCCTCTATATATCTCCACATATTCGCCCCGGTCGAAACGGCAGTCCGGTACAACAGCGGCAAGTCCTGTGACCCGGTCTTCTCTGCCGGAAAACCTGATACCGTCTCGGTTGTCTTCTCCTGTGGATAGGTCGGATATTGAAAACCCGACAGCGTCCTCATAAAGGTATTCCGTCCGAAATCATAGAAAGAAGGGTGACTGCTGATCTCATACTGCCTGATTCCGCTATTCGCTTCCTTCCTTCCCTGCCGGATCATCTCAGCAGCATATTTGCTGTAATCCATAGTATATACGGCCCAGGGCCATTTACCTGTCATGTTGATCTTTGCAACTGCCCGCTCGTCCCCGAGAAGCCCCAGGCCCAGAGCCGCACTCTTGCGCAGGTTAAGGACGTAATATTCCGCATCAGTACTCTGGTAAGGCATCTGGTATATATCAAGAAGCGCTTCCAAAGCACGTGTATCGCCTATATAGCCAAGAGCGATGGCAGCGCATCCCGAGGGGGAAACAGCCTCCTGCCAGGCAAAAACAGGAAAGATTATCCTCTTCTCTTTCAGTACCTTTATCAGATCATCCACAGCCTCTTCCGCATGGAGCCACCCGAGGGATAAAATCGCGTTTTCAGCCAGGTATGGATCACTACTCCCAATATACGTCTGCAATAGCGGAATGACAGACCTGTCACCTATCTGCCCCAGCGCCTGGGCGCATCTTCTCTTTACCCACCGGCTCTTATCATCCCTCAAAAGTCTTGAAAGCACCGGTACCGCTTCTCCGGCCTGCAGCCAGGCCAGAGAAATAACAGCAGTTACCCTGACATTCTCGTCTTCATCCGAGAGCATCCCCAGAAGGATAGACACGCCTTTCTTCTCCCCAACGGCACCGATGCCCCTGGCGCCGCCGGCACGCACAGCCGGGTCTGTTCCTTTGCATAATGAAACGTACCGGGTATAAAGAGCGGCTTTCTCCGCCGGAGTCAGCACCGGAGACGAAACGTGCGGCAGGTCGTCTCTGCCTGTAAGGGCTATCACTTTTTCCCGCCACACCTTTTCCCCGGCTGCATAACGTTGTCTGATTTTTGCCGCTTCAGCCTTATCGAAGTTCTTCTCCTGGGCATAGATAGCCTCGTCCAGATCCGAAATGCCTTGAGCCACTTCCTTTTTTAAGCCTTCTACAGCTTCACCCGGCCTGGCGGAGTTAAGCAACACCAGGAGATCCCGCACCCTGTTCTGCACCGGCAAAAGCTCATCAAGAGTTCCCCGGCTGACCAATGTCTTCGTATCCGCCGCTATGACTTCGATACCTCCGGCCAATACGATGATCGTCAGGCAGATGAATAAGCCGATTTTCTTCAGCATTCCGTAATCCCCTTCCGATGAATACCATTGGCTCGTGGCAAGCGCCTTTGAGCCGCGTCGAACTATATATTTAGTATATACTGTACGGCTTTCTGTAGTTATCTCTTCTCATTATGTACATGCCTTCATTTATTTTGTGATAAAGGTTGGTGCTGGAGATCGGAATCCGACCCGGATCGCCAATGGCAATGAACTGAGCCGAGCCGTCCTCATATGCAACGGTAATTCCCCCTTTGTGAGTCAGCATACCCGCATTGTTCCCCGTACCATAGACCGGTGTATTCATGTCCGGGTATTCCATTACCAGTACCCTGTTCGGCTTTTCGTCTACAAGATAGGAAATATCAATACTTCCAATTTGTTTTGATGGATTTGCATACCAGGTCTCCCATCTTACCATTTTAACGATATATGAGCTGTATACCATACAGGTGGCACCATTATACGTCACGCTTTTTTTGAAGTTGCTGGTATCGAAACATGCCGGCGTAGCACTGTACGTAAATTTTTGAAAAGGCGGTCTTTGAGGGCAGGACAGTGAACCTGCCGAGACATACTTGGGATTTATCAATTGAATTGGTATACGGTATGAGGCAGCGCCTCCGATAGAAAGAGCAACTGTTTGTCGCAAGTCTCTGAATAGATTAGCAAGAGTTGTTGTTCCGACGACACCGCATCCGGGATTAGGAGCATAGCCGTCATAATCCTAGGCATACATTGACACTCCCATCGCCACCTGCCGAATATTGTTGATGCAGGTGTTTTGCCTTGCCTTATCCCTGGCGCTGGAAAATGCCGGGAACAATATAGCAGCGAGTAGAGCTATAATTGCAATGACTACCAGCAGTTCGATAAGGGTGAAACCTCTTGGATGATTCGCTTTACAGATAAACATTTTTTACCTCCCTGTTTTCGATTTTTTACTTGATTCGCCATCCCCGGCCAATGCCGCTTGCCGTAACTGTATCCCCTGTTTTAACCTGATTCGCTCTACCTCCGGCAGCGCGTTCCGGCGGTCGCAGTCATAACTTTCCCGGCCCCAAATACCGTCATACAGGAAGAACGCCGTTCCATCGGCTCCGGCAGCAAGCGTTCTGTCCATAACGGACAGGATATATCCGGCTCCCTTGTCACGGGACCAGCGCTTTCCGCCATCGGCTGCCCGATCTCTATCAGTCTGGGTATAGACCACCGGCACCAGGCGACAGCGGTTATTGATCATAGCCTTGGCCTCAGCCATAATTTCCCCCGCCCAATCGGGAGATACCTCGTAAGTGGAAAGATAAAGCTCATCTACAAAAGACGACCACCGGGGCCAATCCTGTCTGACCGATTCAGCGGCGGAGACATAATCGGTAAAGCAATAGGCGGAAACCTGTTTGCCTAAGGCATGTATTCTGTCAGAGAACTCTCTGACAGAAGTGGTAACATTATCGCACATAACAGTAGCATGATAGCGCATCTTGATTACACTGTCTGACGGCATCTCCCCGCCATACAGTTCCTCGTGTTTGCGCCGGCACCGGTGGCAGTAACAGTATTGGCGACCTTCAGTTTCTTCAGGATAACGGACAAAATCCAGGTTTATGCCGTCGATATCGTATTTCTCAATGACTTCTTTCATCAGGGAAAAGAGGTAATCCCGATAACGTTCCGACGAGGGGCATACCCAGTAAACCGGGCTTATCTCCCTCCAAGTAGGAGAGATATGATTAGACACGCCGTCCTTGTTTACCAGCAGCATATCCGGATACTGTTTGACTATATCACTGGGATTATCTACCGGCTCGTTGTAGAGAACAAACCATGCGTGAACTTCCAGACCTTTGCCATGCGCCTGCTTGACCAGAACATCATAGCTGTCAAAATCCTCACACGGATCGTTATGCCGTGCGATCTCGCTCAGGTAGTGAACCCCTCCCCGGATTTTGGTCAGGACCAACAGCCTGCTTATTCCCATATCCAGACAGTCGTTCACTACTCTGGCAGCATCCTCTGATGTTCTGATGGACTTAGTGGTTATATAGGTACCAAGCATATCTTCCCCCCCGCTCAATCCCCGGCTTCTAGTTAGCAGTCCGATCGATCTTCGCGTCGCCGATCAATTCCGTCGAATCCCTGATCTCAAGCTGCACCGGCAATTCTATCCCCGGCAACTGCCTGGTTCCGGTTTTCATCATTCTGAAAAGCATTTCGGCCGCCGCCCGTCCCATCTCCAGCATAGGCACTTTAAGCGTAGATAAAGCAGGCCTGAACAATTCGCCCAGCTCTATTCCGGTACTGCTCACTACCGACACTTGCTCCGGAATCTCGATACCGTTATCCTGGCAAAACTTAATGGCGCCTATGGCCAGGTAATCACCGGCAGTGAAAATGGCTCCGGGAAGACACCGCTTCTCCTTATAATACCGCTCCAGAGCACGGTATCCGGATTCCATATAGATATCGTCGACATCTCTGATATCCAGGTTGGATATCCCGATACCCCGGCGCAAAACAGCTTCCTGAAATCCCCTGATTTTGAGAAATTCGGTGTAATCAAAAGTCTTTATCATCAGAACCAGGTAAGACGTTATACCCATATCCACCAGGTAATCCGCCACCTGTCTGCCGCCGTTGTAATTGTCAGAAGCCACGTAATTGAAGGCAATATCCTCTTCCCAGCGGTCGATCATGACGTACGGCCTGTCAATACGCGCCAGCAAAGCCCGCATATCTTCATCCATAGACAGAGGGAAAAAGATGAAGCCGTCAAAACCGGCTACGTTATCGATGATCTCCTGATGAAAAGCTTTTTTGCAATTACTCACCGGCAGCAAGGTCAGATAATATTCCCCTCCCATGCTCTCCTGAATGCCGGTAAATATGGCATTGGTCCATGGCGCTTCCTGAGCATTGATACACAGCTCTCCTTTAAGAGAAGGAAAAACAATACCGATATGTTTCTTTTTCAGCAGCGGAGCAGCCGTAATGCTATCTGAACTCTTGCGCCTCACCCTGGGCCTGGCGCCCCTGGATGTCTCCAGATAGCCTTCGCTGACCAAATCGGAAACTACTCTGCGGCTGGTAATAATACTGACGCCATAGGTTTTTGACATCTCCGAAAGCGATGGGAAAAAAGAACCGGGCTGCAATACTCCACTCTCCAATTCCTCGATCAGCCTGTTCTTTACCTGAACGTAAAGAGGCACTCCGCTATCATGATCTACATATCGCCGCATTGCCTTTATCTTCTCCTTAGACAACTTTGCATATATCTACTTTGTATATAAATTATGCGCATAAAGCCTTGCTTGCATTTCATTATATACACAAAGCACAAAGCTGTCAATTCCTAAATTATACACCTTACTTTGTTGAGACTTAATGGGAATTCCGGACATTGGGTAGCAATTTCGATTTTTATGTCGCTTGCCGATAGATTGATAAGGTTATGCATGGACGGCCCCTTAAATACGGCCGGTATCCGCCGGCTCCTGCACGGCCGGCAGTTGCAGTTTTCTATACATCGAAGGCGTCATACCGGTAACTAACTTGAAATTGCGGTTAAAAACGGCAAAGTCCTCGAAGCCGACTCTTTGCGATATGCTATCCACCGTCAGACCGCTGTCTTCCTTAAGCAGTCGCTTGGCTTCCGCTACCCGGCGCTGTATTATGTAATGCTTGGGGTTCAATCCTGTATGCTGCTTGAAGAGACGTGACAGGTGTCCCGAAGTACAGCCGAAGTCTTGTGCTATAGCGTGAAGTGCCAGTGGTTGGTCTAAGCGCTGTTCAATATGTTCCATTAAACGACTGGCCATAGGATTGGTGTTGCCGGCAGGTACACGCTCTCCATGCAGCAATTCCCTTTTAACAAGCAACAGAAAATGCTGCAGCAGAACGGTTACGATATCGGACCAGCCATCATCCTTTGTCTTGATCTCCCGGCAAATGGAATTCACTATAATTTCCATCAGAGTGGCTTCCTGTTCCGCCAGGGTGATTACATGACAAAAATCCCTGTCGTTAACAGAGCCGCCCGGCTTCCTGTTCTCCACCAGCGAAGCCGGAAAGAATAAAGAAGCTTTTTCCAGATAAGAGCCCGGCGCAGGTATACAGCGATGGACCTCATTGGGCCTGATGATTACCAGGGTATTCTTCCGGTATTCGTACTGCCTGTCCACAATAAAGTAGGAGCCGCAACCTCTTTTGATCAGATGATATTCATACTCCTCGTGGTAGGCCAGTTGCTTCTCCGGATATCTCGACCGCGTCCAGACAGCTTTAACCGGTAGCTCCATCGGCCCCTCGAAAATTGCCTCGTGATGGGCCTTAACAGCAAAGGTCATCTTCTGCTACACCTGCCTGGTCTTCGCACAATAATTTCAACCCGACTTGCAACAATACAACACTGAACATGTTTTCATTTTACACTCATATTACATGATGAACAAGGTTTCAGCAAAGCGGACATCAAACCCGACAGTTTGCTGTTATTAGAAGCGTTTCCTGTAATAGGGGCTCATTGCCCGCTGCAGTAATTCACTATCCCTCCTGCAAGGGTTCCAGAGAATTTCCGCCAGCAGAGCTACGCTGAGTTGTATGGATTCCTCAAACATGCCGTCCTCCACCAGACCGGTCACCGTCATTCCGGCAGGAGAAGCTTCCAGCATCTCCCTGAAGAATCTGGAAGCCGCGGACAGATTCCTGACCCATAGTTCGTTTACCCTGTCCCAGCGCGGACGGCGCTCTTCCAAACGACGTCTGATAAACCCGGCATCCCTCTCCCCCATTATAAAGGATCCGTGATGCTCGAATTCCGCCAGCCAGCGCAGGCAGATAAAACCCTTGGGAACCATGGCGAACTCCGTTTCCGGCCTGAAAGAAGCTATCTTCCTGGAATATTTCAGAGTAGCCTGTACCGTATCCAGATGCGACGGCTTATCCAGTCCCGGTTCGACTCCGTCGGCCACCGGATTATAGGAGTAAGGCATGACCCCGGCGTCCTCCCAGACAATAACAACTCGCTTGTCCAGCCCCGCCAGATCGACATAATTATCCAGAACAGACATGGCATGCAGGCCGAACTGGATATAAAGGTCAGGCTCTTGGCGGAAAAGCTCCGCGGAAATTTCATTGACCAGATCACAGACCAGCGAGGCTACGGAACGTCCGTTCACAAACAGATCGTTGTGCTCCGTCAGG
>JAQVUQ010000067.1 GCA_028699365.1 bacterium
AGATATATAATGATATTACCGGGGTCGTAGGAAACACACCCCTGGTAAGATTGAACCGAATGAGCAAGGGGTTGAAGGCGGGGGTTCTGGTAAAGGTGGAAGCCTTTAATCCCCAGTCCAGCGTCAAAGACAGGATCGGCGTGGCCATGATAGACGACGCCGAAAGCAAAGGCCTGCTGAAGGAGGGGGCCACCATCATCGAACCCACCAGCGGCAATACCGGCATAGCCCTGGCCTTTGTGGCCGCCGCCAGAGGTTACAACCTCATTTTGACCATGCCCGAAACCATGAGCCTGGAGCGACGCCAGTTGCTCCGGATATTCGGAGCCCGTCTGGTATTGACGCCCGGACCCGAGGGTATGCCCGGAGCCGTCAGAAAGGCGGAGGAACTGCAGCGGAGCATTTCCGGCTCGGTCATACTCCAGCAGTTCAACAATCCGGCCAATCCGGAGATACACCGGAGAACCACAGCCGAGGAGATCTGGCGCGATACCGACGGCGAGGTGGATATTGTGGTAGCCGGCGTCGGCACCGGCGGCACGTTGACAGGCGTAGCCGAAGTACTCAAATCACGCCGGGAAGGCTTCAAAGCCATAGCCGTCGAGCCTGAAACCTCCCCGGTATTATCCGGCGGTCAGGCCGGTCCGCACAAGATACAGGGTATCGGAGCCGGTTTCGTGCCCGGGGTATTGAACAGAGAGGTAATAGATGAGATTATAAAGGTCAAGGATGATGATGCCGGCGTTACGGCACGTCGTCTGGCCGGAGAAGAGGGTATTCTGGCAGGCATATCCGGCGGGGCGGCCCTGTGGGCGGCGCTTCAGGTTGCCGGCCGGGAAGAGAGTAACGGCAAGCGGATAGTAGTCATACTGCCGGATACCGGTGAAAGATATCTTTCTACCTGGCTGTTCAAAGAAGCAGTGTAATAAGGATAGTTGCTGATGGATGAATATTGTAAGGATAGATACTCGCGGCAGATGCTGTTCCAGGGGCTGGGCGAAGACGGCCAGGAGCGCCTGGCGGCCTCCCGGGCCGTGATCATAGGTTGCGGGGCGCTGGGAACCGCCATCGCCAACGGCCTGGCCCGTGCCGGTATAGGCAGGCTGGTGCTCGTCGATCGGGACGTGGTGGAGCTGAGCAACCTGCCGCGACAGATGCTCTTTGAAGAGGGCGATATAGGCCTGCCCAAGGCGGCGGCGGCGGAGATGCATCTTAAAAAAATAAACTCCGCTGCTGAGATTACCGGTCTGGTGGCGGACTTCAATCCGGATACGGCAGAAAGTATGGTTGCCGGAGCGGATATAGTCCTGGACGGCACGGATAACTTTGCGGTCCGTTTTCTGATGAACGATGTCTGCTTGAAGCAGGGCATCCCCTGGGTTTATGGTGCCGTGCTGGGAGCAAGGGGCTATTCACTGACCATAATACCGGACCGACCGCCCTGCCTGCGCTGTCTTATGCCGGAGGCGCCGGAGCCGGGCACCTTTCCCTCATGTCACCAGGCCGGGGTGATCAATCCCGTGCCGAGCCTGATAGGTTCGGTTGAGGTAGCTGAGGCTTTGAAGGTTCTGAGCGGGGCGGCAACTGATCGGAGACTGCTGGAAGTCGATCTATGGCAGAGAAATTACCGTCTGGTGGATGTCACGGGTGCAGCCAGATCCGATTGCCCGGCCTGCGACGGCCGGTACGATTATCTGAATGCCGAAGCCGGGAACCATTCACCGCTCTATGTGGGAGAGGCTTCCGTACAACTTTATGATGCAGCCGAGGCCGGCGGATTTGATCTCGGTGAGATAGCCGGGCGACTGGCAGGCAAGGGCGAGGTGCGTAACAACGGTTACGTCCTCAGCTTTATACAGGAAAGCGGAAGCTTTTATTTTTTTACGGACGGAAGGGTCATTGTCAGAGGAACGGACGATCCCGGCCATGCCAGACAACTGCTGGCGGAGTATACCGGCGACAGCCGCAGCTATGATCCGACCATCACGAGGGGATGATATTTATCATGCAGGATATGGATAAAGAATTAACGGTCAAATATGAGAAATTGACCGATATATTGCGCGGACTGGACGGCGTTGTCGTAGCCTTTTCCGGAGGGGTGGACAGCACTCTGCTGGCCAGAGCGGCTTTCGACGTGCTGGGAGACAGGGCGCTGGCGGTAACGGCCGCCTCTTCTACCTACACGGCCGAAGAGAACGAAGCTGCCGTCAAGGCAGCCGGGCATATCGGAATCAGGCACAGGCTTATAGAAACAAGCGAGCTGGATGACGAGCGCTTTGTCTCCAATCCGCCGGAACGCTGTTATTATTGTAAGCGGGAACTCTTCGTCTCCCTGCGGCATATCGCCGATGAGGAAGGGCTGGCCTGGGTTATAGATGGCAGCAATACCGATGATCTGAGAGATTTCCGTCCCGGCAACAGGGCGGTAACGGAAACGGACGCCCGCAGTCCCATGGTGGAGGCCGGCCTGAGCAAAGAGGATATCCGCCGCATCTCCCGTGCCCTGGGATTGCCTACCTGGAACAAGCCCTCCATGGCCTGCCTGGCCTCACGCATACCTTACGGTACTAAATTGACCGTTGAAAACCTGCACCGGGTGGCACAGGCGGAAAAGCTGCTGCGTGATCTGGGATTCGGACAGGTAAGAGTCCGGGACTACGGCGATCTGGCCCGGATAGAGGTCGAGGTGGGGAAGCTGCCGGAGGCGCTGCAGCTTTCTGAAGAGATACTGCCCGGCCTGACGGCCCTGGGCTATAAATACGTTACTCTGGATCTGGCCGGTTTCCGTAGCGGCAGCATGAACCTGGCGCTGGCGGAGCGAACTTCTTAACGACAGTAGAGGAGGATCCTTGTGACATCCGGAGAACAGCGCATAAAGTCGCTGGAAACGATTCTTCTCAGCGATAAGAAGGTGCGGGATTTCCGGCGGCTCTTTTATGAGCTTACCGGCATGGTTACGGCTTTCTACTTTGAGGGCTGGGATAAAGGCGGAATCGATTATTTCCCTCCCAGGGCAAAGTGTGATTTCTGCAGAATAATTCAATCCTCTCCCTGCGGCAGGGAGATGTGTATAGAATCCGACCGGCAGAGTTATGAACTGGTCAAAAGGGAAAAAAAGCCTACTTTCTGGCGGTGCTTTGCCGGCAACTCGGCTATAGGGATCCCCATAATCGCCGGAGAGAGATTTATCGGCGTGGTCTTCTGTGGCGATGTCCATCGCTGTCCGCCTACCGGCACCGGCTTTGCCAGGCTGAAAAAACATCTGCAGAGGCAGGGTCTGCAAGTGGATATGGCTTCCCTTGAGCAGGCGTATATGAGTATCCCGGTTGTAAACCGGCGGGAGTCCAGGCTGGCCGTGGAACTGCTGTCCCTGATAGTCAATTATATCGTCGAGCGGGAGGAAACATACCGGCTGCAGGAGACCATATATCAGCGCCAGAAGGAGATATCCGATTACGCCCTGACCAGGCTCAGCCTGGAGAAGGATTTGCGTCGCAAGGCAAAGGAAGTGGATCTGCTGCGAAAGCAACTGCAGGCCGGGATCGGCGCTGAAGTCAGTGCCGGGCTGGCGACGGAGGATCTCAGTATCAGGCGGCGGATAGTGGACAGTGCCGTCGAATATATCGATCGTTACTACATGGAGAAGATCACACTGGCAGACATAGCCGGTCACCTGGGCGTCAGTTCCAACTATCTCTGTACCATCTTTCGTTGCGAGCAGGGATGCGGCTTTCCGGATTACCTTTGCCGCAGGCGGATAAAGGCTGCCTGTGAACTCTTGAAGGATATAAGGGTAAACGTCTCTGAAGTAGCTCTCAGAACCGGCTTTCAGGATGTCAGCTATTTCAGCTCCCGCTTCAAAAGCATTGTCGGTCTGCCACCGTCCGAATACAGAAGAAGATTGATTGAGGCGGCAAAATCTTAATATTTTTAAACTAATAGTAATATTTTCCCCTATTAAGCGCATAAACGCGGATGTATCATGGTTGTAAAAGCAATGTTGTCCGGAAAGGCAGCCGGTTGCCGCTGCTCCGGACGGCAGAGTGGAGGTTTTAACCATGACGGAGACATCCATCGTTTCCTATGCCGAAATGGCTGTAAAGATCAGAGCGCACTGTTTGCGGATGACCCATAGAGGCAGGAGCGGACACGTGGGCAGCATGCTTTCCATGGCCGACATTCTGGCTGTGCTCTATACAGGGATATTGAGTGTTGATCCTTTTAATCCCGGTTGGGAAGACAGGGACAGATTCATTCTGAGCAAGGGACACGGCGGTGCTGCCG
Organism: bacterium; assembly: GCA_028699365.1. Taxonomy (GTDB): domain Bacteria; phylum UBP13; class UBA5359; order UBA5359; family UBA5359; genus UBA5359. The sequence continues at coordinate 4,288 of JAQVUQ010000067.1, forward strand.
TTTATGCCGCTCTGGCGGAGAGAGGCTTCTTCCCCCGGGAGTGGCTCGATACTTATTATCTGGATAACGGCAAGCTCTCCGGACATATCAGCCATCATGTGCCGGGGGTGGAGTTTTCCACAGGATCACTGGGGCACGGGCTGCCGGTAGCCGTGGGTATGGCCATAGCGGCACGTCACGCCGGGGCCGGGCACAGGGTGATATGTCTCGTGAGCGACGGCGACTGCAACGAAGGCTCCACCTGGGAGGCCGTGATGATGGCCGCACAGCACGGCCTGGACAATCTGACGGTTATAGTGGATTACAACAGGGTGCAGGCGCTGGGCAAGATGGAGGATGTCATTGAGATGGAGCCATTTGCCGGTAAGCTAAAGGATTTCGGCTGGGCCGTCAGAGAGATCAACGGGCACGATTATGCGGAGATAGAGAGCAACCTGCTGGAACTGCCGTTTGAACAGGGACGGCCATCCTGGGTTCTGGCCAGAACAGTCAAGGGTAAAGGGGTAAGCTGGATGGAGGGAACCGTGGCCTGTCATTACGGTGCCGTAAGCGATGAGCAACTGATACAGGCTCTTAAGGAATTGGGGGTTGAAGCATGAGAACGGCATTTAACGAAGAGATTTTAAAAATAGCTGAAAAGGACAGCAGGGTATTCATGGTTCTGTCCGACATAGGCTATGGTGAGATCGAGCCCTTTGCAGCCAGGTTTCCCGAGAGATACTTCAACTGCGGCGTAGCCGAGCAGAACATGACGGGTGTGGCCTGTGGGCTGGCCCTGGAGGGCAATATGGCCGTAACCTATTCCATTGCCAATTTTCCTACCTTGAGGTGTCTGGAGCAGATTCGCAACGATGTCTGCTATCATAAAGCCAACGTCAAAATTGTTATTATCGGCGGAGGGATGGCCTACGGCCCGTTGGGAGTATCCCACCACTCGACGGAGGATATAGCCATTATGCGGGCTCTGCCGGAGATGATAGTGCTGGCCCCGGCCGACAGAATAGAGGCCCGGGCGGCGGTGCATGCCATGATGGAGCATGAAGGTCCCGTATACTACCGCTGCGGCTATAAAAAAGAGCCCGATATCCATAAATGCTCTATAGATTTCAGGATAGGCAGATCCATAGAGGTAAGAAGCGGCACCGATATAACCTTGATAGGTACGGGAACGGTTACATACAGAGTGTGTCAGGCTGCGGATCTGCTTGCGTCAAGAGGCATAAGTGCCCGTGTTATCAGTATGCACACAGTCAAACCTCTGGACAGAGAGGCCGTGCTGCAGGCAGCCGAAGAAACCGGTGCTCTGGTGACGGTGGAAGAGCATAATATCTGCGGCGGTCTGGGAAGCGCCGCAGCGCAGGTTCTGGCTGAGGCGGGCGCCGGCGTACCCCTGCGGATGGTTGCCTTGCCGGATACTTACATACACGAAGTGGGCACTCATGACTGGCTGCTGGATCGTTACGGTTTTTCACCGCGAAGCATAGCTGATACAGCCGGTAAGCTTATCGGTGCCGGCGTATAATGTTTTTGGGGAAAGAGGCGATCGGTAATGGGCAGGCTTGAAGGAAAGACGGCCGCCATAACGGGAGCAGGCGGAGGCATAGGCAAAGCCGCGGCAGAGCTGTTTGCGGCGGAGGGCGCGGTTGTGGTTGTTCTGGAAACGGATGAAAAGCCCGGGCGCAGTGTAGCCGACAGCATAAACGATTCAGGCGGCAGAGCGCTGTTCATACAAACGGATATTTCCGATGAAAAAAGCGTAATAGCTGCATTCTCCGTTATTGAAGAGAGCTTGGGCAGGCTGGACGTGCTTTACAACAATGCCTCCGTGTTTCTGGGCGGCTCAGACGCTTCGGTCACCAAACTCAGTACGACTGTATGGCATAAAATCCTGTCGGTAAATCTTAACGGGCTGTTTTATTGTTGTAAGTACGGCATACCGCTGCTGATAAACAGCGGCGGAGGAGCGGTCATCAATACATCCTCAAGCGCCGGAGTCATAGGCATACCCAAATGCGATGCCTATACAGCCACCAAGGGAGCGACCATATCCCTGACAAAATCCATGGCCGTCGAATACGGCCCGCATAATGTCCGGGTGAACTGTATCGCCCCGGCGGCTATTGCCACTCCCATGGTGTTGGAGAGCAACTTCAAAGACCCGGAATTTGACGAACAACGCTTTCTGGCGACCACTCCGCTAAGAAAATGGGGACAGCCTGAAGATATAGCCGGAATAGCCCTCTTCCTGGCATCGGATGAAGCCTCTTATCTCAATGGAGCCGTCATAGTAGCGGATGGAGGTATAACCGTAGTATAGGCTCCGGCTGCAGAGAACGGCTCTTTCCGTACGCTTGCAAGTTATTTATTCGACATATTATTCGGTTGTGTTGACATTACTTTAACGTTATAGTATAAAGTAATAGGGTGCTTGGTTATGAGTCTCAACGATAACTTTAACGATAAAGTAGCGACGCTCAGGGATCTGGCCGGAATAGCAGGCGTATCCGTGACTACGGTGTCGCGTGCCCTGCGGGATAAGCCTGATATAGGCTTGGATACGAGACTGAAGATCAAGCAGCTTGCCAGGCAACTGAATTATCATCCCCACGAGGTGGCCAGAAGCCTGGTTCTGCAGAGGACCAATACCATAGGTCTGACCATGTCGCACCTTGATAATCCGTACTACGGGCAATTATCTCAGGAGATAGAGGCTCAGGCGGCTAAAGCGGGCTATTCCCTGCTTCTGACTATTGCTTCGTCCACTATAGAGAAGAGTACGGATTTTCTCAACAGAAAAAAGGTCGATGGGTTTATTCTCGGTCCTGTCCTTGCCGGACAGGATGTCTCGGGGCTGTGGGCTTTGAGAAAAACAGGTGTGCCCGTAGTGTTTCACGGCAATATCGATCTGCCGGAGATGGATACTGTTATTGTAGATGCGGAAACCGCCGTCTGTAATGCTGTCCGCTATCTGGCTGAGCGCGGGCATCGGGATATGGGTTTTCTGGGGCGCACCAGGAACAACCTGATATTGACGCTCAAATTCGGTGGTTTTCAGAGAGGACTTCTGGAGAGCGGCCTTCAGCTCAAGAACGAATGGGTGGTGGAGACCAGGGGGGAGCTGGAGGACGGATATGCAAGAGCCTGTGCCTTGCTTCAGCAGGATAAGTTGCCTACGGCGGTATTCTGCCATAACGATTTGCTGGCTCTTGGAGTGTTGCATGCCCTGGCCGAGAGAGGCATGCGCTGTCCTGATGACATGGCGGTTGTCGGATTCGACAATATCGAGATGAGTGCCTATAGCAATCCTCCGCTGACTACCATAGAGCAGCCGGTTGAAAGGATTGCTTCAGAACTGGTCCGACTTCTTTCGGACAGGATATCCAATCCGGCAGGGGAGAGGGAGCAGGTCGTATTGCTTCCTTCGTTGACTGTGCGCAAATCGACTTAGGTCGATAAATAAATGGAGGGGATTTTTGATGAAAAGACAAGGCTTTACTCTTATTGAACTGCTGGTCGTTATTGCTATTATCGCGATTTTGGCAAGCATCCTCTTTCCGGTATTCAGCACGGCCAGGGGGAAGGCTCAACAGGCCACCTGCCAGAGCAATCTCAAGCAATGGGGACAGATCATGGCCATGTATACGCAGGACTGGGATGATTATCTGCCGGCAGCCGTCCCCTGTCCTACCGGTCAGAGTTACGGCGGCTATTGGAACAACTTCAATTGCCCGCTTCGCCAAACCTACTTTGCCAAAGTTTCCAGGAATGACTGGGGCAGCGGTGTGTCCATCAACGGTTGCCCGTCCCAATCTGATACACCCTATACCGGATGGCCGGGATATACTTACAGGCACTGGAGCTATGTCATGTGCGAAACCACCTTTGGCAACACTGTAGGGGAGTCTATCAACCTCTGTGATATACCTAAGCCGGCCTCATTGATACATATGGTGGAAGGGGCTAAGACCCGGGCCGATAGCCTCTTTACCGCCGGCAATATATCCCAGCGGGTGGAAAACATACATAGCGGAATGACCAACGTCCTCTGGTGTGACGGGCATGTAAGCAGTATGCCCAGGACCAATATTACCAGTGCTGTGCTTCTTCCCTGAGACGGGATGGTAGTGAGGAGGACTAGTCGTGGATATAAGGGCTCAACTCTTTACCTTAAGGATGGGCATCACGGATCCCGATGTTCTGAACCGGCTTATGGAACAAGCGGCCGATGCAGGTTTCAACATGGTCTTGCTGGAGGTAGGGGAAGCATTTGCTTACAGGCGACATCCCGAGCTCTCCTCTTCCAGGGCCTTCACGCATGATTTCTTTGCCGGTCTGGCCGGACACGCTCGCAAATTGGGGCTGAGCCTGGTGCCGTATATGGCTACCTTTTCCCATACTCATTACATCATGGATGTTTATCCGGAGTTCCGTGAATCGTCACCCGGCGTTTACTGTTCGTCCAGGCCCGGCCTTTACCCGTTGCTCTTTGATTTGATGGAGGAGATAATCCAGGCCTTTGAGCCGGCTTACTTTCATATCGGTCACGACGAGGCCGTCAGCAGCTACGATACCCGTCAACGGACAAGCGTTTTGGTATGTCCTGATTGCCGCAGGCAAGAACCGGCGTCGGTGTTTAAGCGCGATATTCTTCGGATACACGATTTTTTGAGTCGTCACAATATCAGGACTATGATGTGGGCTGATTCGCTGCTGGATCCGGATGATTTCCCGGAGGCCGGTTTTGCCGGATCCGGTTGCTACGGCGGCCCGCCGGATAATCTTCAGACGGCGATAGACACTTTGCCGCGCGATATTCTTATGTGTGACTGGCATTACGAACCGGCCAGAGAGTATCCTACCCTCCTCTACCTGCAGGAGAAGGGATTCGATACGCTGGGATGCACCTGGTTTGAGTACAACAGCTACACCTTTACCAGATATGCTCTGGAGCATAGAACAGAGAAGTTCAAGGGAATGATGGCTACCTCCTGGATTCCGCTTAATGCTGAAAACTATTCTACACAGAAGCGCATTTGCGCCTGGAACGGGCGTATCTTCAATTCCATGGAGAACAGTGCTTCATTCAATTCTCTTACCAGGCGCATAGACGAAAGTTGCCGTTCCTGGGACAGACCCCTGGAAGACGGCGATTTCAGGAAGGTATATACATTTGACCTGGGCGGAGCCGGAGTGCTGCACTCTCTGGGTTGGAAGGATATGCGGTATATAGAACGCAACGGCAGCACCACGGTCTTCAGCGGACCTGTGCGGCCGCGGTCTATGGAGATAAAGCCGGGCAGAAAAGGCGAGATAAAATACAGGATCAAGGCAGGGAACAACAGGGTGTTTGAAAGGCTTTGCCTGAAGGCGTGGTTTGACTGTCCGGGCAGAAATTCCGTTATGGTCCGGGCGGAGGATGGTGAATTCATTGTCCTATCCAGCGATACCGCCCTTAAGGGAAGGAAGCTCGATCTGAGTTCCCTGGCGCTAGGTCGCAACTCCGTTATTCTTAAATTCGAGGCGGAGAACGAAGGCGAGGAGAGGGTGCCTGTGCTGAAGCGCTTTGAGATCGAAGGAAGAAATATTGAAGAAAAATGTCACGGGAGAAATAGCTGTTGAAGACGTATAATATGCCGAAAGACAGAGTTACCTATAACTATCGTTACTTCCTGCCCTACTTCCCTGAATGGGGCAGCGAGGAATTTTGCAGACAGAGACTGCAGGAACTCCTCCGCTTCTGTCGTGAGGCGGGAGTGGATGAGGTCCAGTTCTATGT
>JAQVUQ010000569.1 GCA_028699365.1 bacterium
CATAAGGTTATAGCTATGGCCCATGACAGAGGCCGGGCCATAGCCATAGGTCATGACCGTCCCAATACGGCCAGGGCTCTGGAGGAAGCTCTCCCGGACTTTGCCGCCGCAGGGGTACGTATAGTTCCTCTGTCGGCGTTACTATAGCAGTTTAGCCTTTTAGCGATTTAGCTGTTTTAGTAGACCGCGAAGATTGTCAAGGCAGAATAATCTGCGTGAATACCACTAAAAAGCTAATGTGCTAAAAAGCTAGTGATGGAGCTTGAGTAGATGAGGGTAGAGACAGCATCCGGTGAACGGCAAACGGCCGTCGAATTGGAAGGCGTGCTGGACCACATCGTCTACTGCAACGAGGAGAACGGCTATACGGTGGCCAAAATCCGGATGCAGGGACGGCGTGATCCGATCACGGCCGTGGGTAATCTTCTAGGGGTCAACCCCGGCGAGACGCTCAAGTTGTACGGCTGGTGGATGACAAATCCCCGCTACGGGCAGCAGTTCAAAGTAGAGCGATTCAATCCCGTTTATCCCGCCACGGTGGAGGGAATTCGCAAATACCTGGGTTCAGGGCTTATCAAGGGTATCGGCCCGGTCATGGCCGGCCGGATAACGGATCGCTTTGGGATCGATACTCTGCATATCATCGAGAGTGACCGTGAACGCCTGTCTGAAGTTCCGGGCATCGGTCAGACACGCATCGCCATGATCGGGCGGGCCTGGGAGGAGCAGCGTGAGATCAAAGAGGTCATGCTCTTTCTACAGGGGCACGGTATAAGTGCTGCCTATGCCGTCCGTATATACAAGACTTACGGTGAAGACGCACTCAGCATAGTCAGGCATAATCCTTACCGGCTGGCTTTCGATATCTTCGGCATCGGCTTTAAGACGGCTGACCGCATAGCCAGACAACTCGGCCTGCCGGAGGATTCCCCGGAGCGCCTGAAGGCCGCTCTGGCTCATCAACTGCGAGCGGCTGCCGACGAAGGCCACGTATATCTTCCTGAAGACCGTCTGGCAACTGCAGCGGCTGAGGCCCTGGAGATGGCCGTCGACATCATGCCGCCGCAGATAGATGCTCTGCAGGACGATGAAACCGTCTTCATCGAAGACGGTTTCCAGCCCAGAAGAGTCTACCTACGGGCCTTCCGCTATGCCGAGGAAGGCGTAGCCTGGTATGTAAGACGCCTGACGGATGCGGCACCTGCCCGTGATGCCACGGGCAGGCAGGATGTAGGGGCGCACCTGTGTGTGCGCCCGATTGGCCTTCCCGTCCTCCGTAACAGTGCTGCTGCGGAGGACGGACAGCCTGCGCCCGCAGGGCGCATAAACCTCTCGCCGCAGCAGGTAAAGGCTGTAGAGGCCTCACTGCAAAAACGCCTGTTGATAGTTACCGGCGGTCCGGGAACGGGCAAGACCACTATCATCAAGGCCATAATAGATGCACACAGCCGCTCCGGGCGGAACATTGCGCTCTGTGCTCCCACGGGCAGAGCGGCAAAGCGCATGGCGGAAGCCACCGGGCATGAGGCCAGAACCATTCACCGCCTGCTGGAATACAGCCCCTCGGATAGAGGCTTCAAGCGTAACGAAGGCAACCCCCTGGATGCGGATCTGGTAATAGTGGATGAAGCTTCGATGATAGACGTTATCCTGGGTTACCATCTGTTCAAAGCCCTGTCGCCGGGGGCTTCCATCATTCTGGTGGGAGATGTGGATCAACTGCCGTCGGTGGGAGCCGGTAATCTGCTGTGCGATCTCATAAATTCGGACACAACCGAAGTTATCCGTCTCAACCATATCTATCGACAGGCCGGTGGCAGCCTGATAATCACCAATGCCCATCGGATAAACTCCGGTCTCCTGCCCCGGCCGGCCGGTCGCGACGATACCGGGGACTTCTTCTTTATCAGGGAAGAAGATCCGGAAAAGGTGCTGGCTGCCGTTCTCTCTCTCTGCGCGGAGCGCCTGCCCCAGAAGTATCTGGTTGATCCTTTCGAACATATCCAGGTCCTGGTGCCTATGCACAGGGGCCTGGTTGGTACGATCAATCTCAACTCTGCTTTGCAGGACCGGCTCAATCCCGGGGGGCGTGAACTGGTCAGGGGAGGCCGGCGCTTCCGATGCGGCGATAAGGTCATGCAGATGGTCAACAATTACGACAAGGACGTCTACAACGGAGATACGGGACGCATAACCGGCATCGATACGGTGGAGCAGTTGCTCCGGCTCAATGTGGACGGGCGTGAGGTGGAGTACGATTTTTCCGAACTGGATGAGCTCTCCCTGGCCTATGCCGTCTCGGTCCACAAATCTCAGGGGAGTGAATATCCGATGATCATTCTGCCGCTGTTGACACAGCACTACATGATGCTACAGCGCAATCTCCTCTACACGGCAGTCACCCGCGCCAGGCGACTGGCGGTAATCATCGGCAGCCCTCGGGCCCTGCGGATAGCCGTCAACAACGATAAAGTAGCTGAGAGATACAGCGGACTTATGG
>JAQVUQ010000068.1 GCA_028699365.1 bacterium
GCAGGTACCATCTGTCACCGATCTTGTAATATCCCAGCATATTGAGCTGCAAGTCGGAGAGATTGAAGAGCTCGGTGCTCAACTTGAGGCGGCTGCCGGGAAGTATATCCAGAGCCGTGCCTATGCTGGACTCTATGAGGCCCGCCCGCAGTATCTGCCGGGGGCTGAGTTGACGGCCCACCTGCAGATTGAACCTGCTCTGCTCATTGACGTCAGTCAACCCCAGCAGAAAGAACCTGTCGCCCGGCGGGCGCAACAGCAGGTTGACGTCGCCTCTGAAGCGGCTCTCTCTCCCCAGATAGTTCAGATCGAAATACGGCTCCACCCTGGTGTCGGAGATCCTTCTGACCAGATTTATGGTCGAGTTGATGGAATCCGCTGTCTCCTTTACCTCCCTGACGGCATCCTTCAAGTCAGAGCGGAAGGCCTTGTCGCCCACAATGGCATTGACGTTGTCCATCACGACTCCGGCCTTCGCACCGGCCGTTTTGACGTTCTTCACGGCCTGCTTGGTATCGTTGATAAAGGTCTCGTCCTGCGCCACTTCCAGTATCGCGCCGGATGTATCGCGTAAATTGGCGGACATAACGCTCAGATTATTCACCATATCGCCGATACCGGGCTGATTGGACGCTATCATCGCATTCAGAGCATCGGCCGCCGCTGCCGTCTTCTCGGTGGTAAGGCGCAGGCTGCTGATGGAAGCCTTGAAGTCGCGCTGCAGCGCCGGATCACCTATCAGACCGTTGATAGCCCCCAGAGCGACCGAAGCCCGGTTCATTATCTCATCGGTGCGCGCCAGCAACTGATCGATGCGTACCGGCGAAGTCCCGTTGACGATATCGCCTTGTTTGACCGGAACCCCGTCCCTGGTATCCGGTATAATATCGATAAATTTGTCGGCAATCAGGACACCGGAACTTATATTATACAGGTAATCGCTGTAGAGTTTAACATCGGAATTCACCCAGACGCCTACCTTGGCCTTCTGGGAATCCGATATGGTCACCTCGGTCACCCGCCCGACATCCACACCGGCCAGTCGCACCGGGGCTCCTTTCTGTATTCCGGCTCCATAATCGTAGAGAACTACGAATTCGTAGCCTCTCTTCTCCAGGCCGTATCCGCCGACGCGATAAAGCACGGCAAAGAGCAGCAGCAGCGCCGCTACGGTTATAATTCCGACTTTAGCTTCCGAACTCATACCAGATTAACCTCCCAGACCAAGCTTGATAGGTCCTTCCGCCCGGCCCTGAAGAAATTGCTGTACCAGCGGATCATCCGAATTTCTGACCTCATCCACCGTTCCTTTGATCATGACCCGGCCTTCGTGCAGCATGACGATTCTGTCTGAAAGGGCATAGACTGTCGGCATGTGATGGGTCACTATGACCATGGTCGGACGAAGACGCCGCTGCAAAGCGTCTATCTTCTCCTCGATGGTACTGGTAGTGACCGGGTCCAGACCCGTCGTCGGCTCGTCGAAGAGCAGTATCTCCGGTTCCAGGGCCAGCGCCCTGGCCAGAGCCACCCTCTTCTGCATACCCCCGGAGAGTTCCGACGGATAGAGCTGCTCCGTCCCCCCCAGCCCTACCATATCCAGCTTCTCCGCCACCTTGAGCGCTGCTTCCTCCCGCGTCAGAGACGTATGCTGCCGTAGCGGGAAAGCCACATTATCGCCTACCGTCATGGAATCGAACAGGGCTCCGTACTGGAACACCATACCCATCCTGCGACGCACCCGGTTCAACGCTGCATCCCCCATAGCGGTGATATCCTCGTCTTCAATATAGACGTGCCCGGCGGTGGGACGCAGCAAGCCGATAATATGCCGCAGCAAGGTGCTCTTGCCACAGCCGCTGAGTCCGATAATGGAAACAACCTCACCGCGCTCCACCGTCATGTTTATATCGCTCAGCACCCTCCGGGTGCCGAAATCCTTGCTCAGTCCCTCTATCCTGATCATATCTGCACCGGTGGAAAGAGCAGAATTGACAGGAAATAATTGACTATATATATCCAGATAATAGCCGCTACCACAGCCGATGTTATGGCCCGGCCGACACCGGCGGCTCCGCCTCGAGTATTCAGGCCCTTCTGGCAGCTTATTATAGCTATCAGGCCGCCGAAAATCACCGCTTTGATCAATCCTCCCCAGACATCCCGGACCGTCAACAGGGCGAGCATCGAACTCTTGTAGACCGTCGGGTTCACCCCGGCCGAAAAGACGGCTACCAGATACCCTCCGGTCACGCCCATCAATCCGGCAAAGACGGTCAGCACCGGCAGCATAGTCAGGCAGGCCAGCAGCCTGGGCGTCACCAGATACTTCACCGGGCTGACGGCCAGCGAGCGCAAGGCGTCTATCTGTTCCGTCACCTGCATGGAGCCTATCTCCGCCGCTATGGACGAGCCCACCCGGGCCACCACCACCACCGCCGTCAGCACCGGCGCAATCTCCCGGACTACCGAGACGGCCACCATACCTCCAACGTATGAACTGGCTCCGAAGCGCACAAACTGGGTGGCGGTATGATAAGCCAGAACCATGGCGCTGAAGGCAACCGTCACCAGCACGATGGGCATGGAGTTATAACCTATCAGCGACATCTGATTGATGACTTCCCTGTAGTTCAATCTGCCGGTAAAGCCCTGATACACGGCCTGAGCCAACAAAATAAAGGCGGCGCCCATAGCCGACAGATAGCACTCTACCGAGCGCCCTACATGCTCAAAAAAACCCGTGGCGGCGGATGATCTCATCCGTTACCTCCCTAATAATACTATTATTATATTCTAGTGTATACGGGGCCTATCCTGCAATGGGGAAGGATTTGGGATTGGAATAATGAAAAAGAGCCCGCTTACAGGCTCCATACGAAATACAACTCTGGTTGGTGGGTAAATTTAGAATTATTTTGAAAACAACTTCATACGTGGTCTCTTTCTTTTGTTATCCAGCCTTTCGATCTCCGTGTTATAATCGGCGCAGGTCTTAAGCATGCGGTCGATAGTAGCAGATATTTCCCTATCCACGCTGTCGCTATTGACAACCCTTGCCCCTTTGGCTCCGATATGCAAGCCTAACTTCATGTTCAAAACCACCCGTTTACTCGGTTTTTCTCTTTTCCCTTTTAAGTTCTCTGTCCAGTTCTTTTAAGCATCGATTGACATTATTAACGAATTTGTTAATCTACAAGGAATAATTTATCATTTCGTGCAATTAGTCTTTTCTTACATGTCATACAGGATATTCCTCTAACTTCATCTTCCTTAAGAAACGAAACTTTTATTGATGCACCGCAATAGGGACAACATCCCTCTTTATTAGAGGCATTCCCAGCAGAAACTCCTTCTACAAAATAAGCTAACCCCGCAAAGAATGCAACTATACCTATGATCCAGCCTATAACAGGTATTATTACACCTAAAAAAAGACCGCCAACTATGCTGGCAATCATAGCTACGCATCCCTGACCAATTTGCTCATTTTTCCCAATGACCGCATCATCAATTGTTAATTCAGTATATTTATTGAAATTCTTCTCGTCAAAAGGACAAGATGCAGAAGAATTGTCGATGTTACCTGATGCCTTTGCCCAATCTGTTTTTGCTCTTTCCCAAGAGAATGCATACTTAATAGCCTCAAGACCGTTAAGCTGTTTCTCAATCCTTTCATTAGACATTCCTGCATTTTGCTCATTTTCATTGTACAAAAGTTGGCTATTGGTGTTCTCCATATGTTTACATTTTATGCATTCTTTATCAAATTCCCCCATGACATATCCACATTTATCACAGAGCATTTACTAACCTCCTGACATGCACGATATCCCTTAGTAATTGTCAGCTTATCATCCACCAATTCCTGCTCTAGCATAGCTATTTTTCAACCGACTTTAATGTCTTGCGACCATTCAATCAAAACGTCCCAAGAATCGCTAATTACTTTTTCAATTTTCTGATTAGGCATATAGTGTTCATATACAACCAGGTTTCGAATCGCATTGATCGTTTGCATTACACAGGCTATTTCTCCGGGAAGAGTCTTATCGTTTCTTAATCTCGAAATTCTTTCTGAAAAGCCTTGTCCCCTTGCAGTATCACCTTCAATAATATCCAGCATTCTTATCATTTGCCGCCGCAGATCATCAAGATGGGCAGGAAAGCACCCATTCACAATCGTCCTTGTATCAGTCCGACTCTTGCTCTCGCTAAATTCACAAACCGTCTTTGCTTTTAATAGATTGATTAATTTCTTATTCTGCGAACACCCATGAGGGCACACCATCTGATGACGATTTATTGTACCTTCTTCTTTAAGCAGCCTGCAAATCTGATTGACTTGTTGTCTTGGACGAATATTTGTCACGCCAGAGAGACAATCATCACATAGCCCTTTGGGAAAGACTTCTAATGTCTCAAGAATAAGCTCCCGGTTATACATACTCACCTCTCATTATCAGAACGGATAGTTAAAATAGCTGTCTGCTCCTAATTCCCATTCGGCAGTATACACGTCTTTTCCTGCTGCAAGGGAAAGCTAGCTTTGCTAACGGGCATTTCATCATAAACTCGCCCATGCAACTCACGTCCAGCTTGCTTCTTACGTATTCCGCCCCACTGCTTAAAGAAAAATGGAACTCCGGCGAGATTACATTGTGATAATATATCTTCAACCCATTCCGCTTGCATAGGCCGAGCACCCGGTCCGGATTCTCCGCCGACAATTACCCAGTCTATCATTTCAAGAGGTAATGTTCCCAACGGTCCGATCAGAGGCTCGCATGATAGAAAGCGAACGGCAGCCTCCACCTTCTCCAGATCAGCTATACGGGCAACGGCTGCAGCATTCTCAACGGTAACACCCATCCATATATTATCCGGCCACGGCAAATCAGGCGCCATCTCTGCCAATCTGGAACTGCGCTTGGTCAGTAATTGAAAGACGTGTTGCGGACAACGAATCATGGTATCGAAAACACGGCAAACAAAGGAATAAGGAACTTCCTCATGAAACAGATCACTCATGGAGTTCACAAAGATCATAGTCGGCCGCCTCAATTTGGAAGGATAATCCAACACATCCTCATGCAAAGCAACTTGAAATCCGTTCCGGTAGCGCGGAGAGCCCATGGCCTGCAGCCGCCTGGCCATCCTTTCCGCATAGCAGTTCAGGCAGCCGCTGCTGATCTTGCTGCAGCCGGTAACGGGATTCCAGGTAGCCTGTGTCCATTCTATTTTACTGTTTGCCGGCATATAGATCAGCTCCTTAGAACATATTCCGAAATACGCAAGGCTGCGCCAATAACACTGCGTTTGGGATTGGCTGTAGCGAAACAGAGCAAATAGAGCGGAACATTCTTTGTATTCTTGAGTTGAAGAGGGTTCTTAACTACTCCCGGGAATATTGTTTCCAGCCTTTCAACAAAGAAAGAAGCTATCTTTTTAAAATCTGCAGCACGAATGATCTCTTCATCTTCACCTAATAGATTCATCTGTCCGGAATCCTTATAAAAGGCGTCTATCCATTGCTCGGTTCCCAACATTCTCGTAAGTATCTCCCTGAGTATGCCCTGTGGCGGCTCTTTTCTTTGCAGAAAACGCATAGCCGCTCCCAAAGGGAATAAAATCCATAGATCTATAGCTCTAGTATCAGCAATTGTTTCCAACAAGGACCATTCTACCTGCATACCGTAAGGATCAAGAAAAACAACTGCCCTATTCATTGTCCAGTCCGTTGCTTGGCACCATATTTTCAAATAGTCGTTTGCGTCACCATTAACTATGGTTATTCGATTTCTTCGTTGAGGATAAATCTCCTTTAGCCTGTTCAATTCTTCAGCATAGGACATATCTTTTTCTATAAACAGAAAGCGATCAAACGCCGGTTCTGTTTCAAGCGCTACAGCTGCGCTTCCCTTCAAGAAATCCTGAGTATCTTGTTCCAGCAATTCAGGTATTAAACATGTCTCATCTGCATCTTTCTTGTCAAGATGCACATAACCGGTCCCGGCAAATGCATCCACATACGTAGTGGTGTAATGCCTTGCTTTTTCGTTAGATTTGAAAATAGTCGTATATGCCGGAAGATACTTCTTAACCCTGCTCAGTTTCTCCTCTGTCCAGTCACCGCCAAACTGATGCTTTAGCATTTTGCACCTCGAACAGCAAACATTTGTTCTTTAATGCAATCATAGCGCTTGACAGCTTACATGTCAACCCGACTTACTGTCCTGCTCCCTCTCTTGAAGATTTCGTAATAATAGCCTTCCTCAGGTTCATTGCCAAAAGCAACATCTTGCATTAATCGTAGAAGCATTATTGCCCCAGGTATAATATCATCATGATTAACTTCCTCAGCTACTATATCAGACATATGCGGATTTATATCTAACTCAATGTTTATACACCACCACTTCTCAACTTTGGTAAATAAATCAACAAGAACTTGGAATTTAGTTATATCAAAGTCTCTGTCGTCATTTACAAGAAAGCTCATAAATTCATGTACAAGTTCGTTTCTATACTTCCGGATTATATCGTAAGTCTGCAGATCCACATCATCGATAGCGCCCATTTCTTTAAACCAAAGTAGCGAGGCATAACAGCGATCTTTATGCCTAGAAGGCACTTCAGCCTTATATGTTTTGCTCTCAACAAATCCATCGCTATCAAATTCTTCACAAAAGAACATCTTAGGGTTTTCGATAATAGTATCTTTGAACATTTCGAAGGCTGCTATAAACAGAGAAATCGTCAACAGGTTTCCTCGCAATGTTCCCGGATGGAGAAATTTCCTATATAAGTCCTTGACGTCTTTTTCAGGCGTCTTCAACCGTTGTTCCCCTGAGCCACGGATACACCCTCACTCTGCCCGGCAAATACCGCCAAGGCCGAAGCCACCGGTCTCTCCCGGCCGTCGGAGGGGCTGTTGAGGATAGTTCCGTCCAGGTAAAGGGCACTTGAGCCACCACCATCGAAATTGAGGGCATCACGGGCGCCCAGGTTCAACAGCAGGGTTGCCAGCTCTTCCAGTGTCATGCCTATGCTGATGCCGGGCTGGCGGCCGTCGACGACGGCCAGAACGACGGTGCCGTCGGCTGCCAGGCCCAGACCGGTACGGGGTGCACGGCCTACGGCGATATCGTCCCTGAAGGCTTCCTCACGGGCAGTGATCTTCATCTGTCCCTGTTCTACCAGTCTGGGACCGGCTCCCAGGCAGTACCAGGGTGTGCTGTCGGACAGGGGCTCGATAGACGGCAGGGCCGGTTCCGTGCCGAAGCTGATGGCCCCGGTCTTGTCGATATACAACGCACTGCGATTCAACAGGGGATAGCCCTCCCAGCGTCCCTCTATGATCAGCGCGCCCAGGGGACGGCCACTACGATCGAAATAGCCGCCGTTCACGGCCGCCAGGGCGCCGTTGCGCCTGGCTATGGAGCTGACGGTTTCCAATTTCTGCGCCCTGACCGGCTGCAGGCGATAAGCTTTGCCCGGGGGAATCAATACCGCGTGAACCGCAACGGGACCGGCCGCCGTTCCCCGGTAGATATCCACCACCTTCAACCCGGCAACCGTACGCTCCTGACGCTCTTCATAGATACGCCTGATATCCAGCACCAGCCGGTCGGGATAGGCAGCCGCTGGAGGCAACCTGTAAGCCTTGACCGGAGCCCGGTAGGCCAGGTCCACATTGACTTCCAGCCCGCCGGCGGCCGGCCCGGCTTTGACCGACCGGACGAAGCCCGCTTCCGGCAGCGGCAGATCAGCAGCGACAGTGGTGTCGAAACCAGACAAGTATATCTTGAGATTGCGCCCGGAGGCCTCCACCTTGTAATCCTTGACGGGAGCGGAGAGATCCAGCACCAGGCGATAGATATCACCGTTCAGCCTGCCACGGCATCCCAGCAACCTGGGCAGAGTCGCCTCATCGGCCAACACCGTGCCGGAGATCAGGACAAGCGATAACAACAGTAAGCTGATAACTTTGAGCAGCGAACCTTTAACATTGAATAAATTCATTATTGCCTTTACACCTGCCGCGCCGTAGCTTTCAGATATAGACGGGCTTGCCGCGCCGTAGCTCGCAGAGCGAAGGCGGGTGCCTTTGTGCTTCACTTAATAGCACTCTTCCTTATGGTCGCCATACTTTTGGAGAGTATATCTATTTCATCCAGGGCTCGCCCGGTGCCTATGACAACGCAACTGAGCGGATCGTCCGCCACCGTCACCCTGATGTGCGTGGCTTCCTGAAGAATCAGGTTGAGGCCGCGCAACAGCGCCCCGCCTCCGGTCAGCGTCAACCCGGTCTCGATGATATCGGCGGCCAGTTCCGGCGGAGTACGCTCCAGCACCATCTTGACCTGCTCGGCCATATTGAGAACGGTCTCCTGAAGAGCTTCGCGAACGTCTTCCTCGCTGACGGGAATAGTACACGGCAGTCCGGTAACGCCGTCGCGCCCTCTTATCTCCATGCGCCTGGGCTCGCCTACCGGATAAACGGAACCTACGCGCATCTTTATCTCCTCGGCCGTCGGCTCGCCGATGACCACATTGTAGGCTTTCTTGACATGCTTGACCAGGGCTTCATCCATCCTGTCCCCGCCGACCCGCACGGATGAACTGACCACCACGCCGCCCAGAGAGATAACGGCGATATCGGTGGTGCCTCCGCCGATATCCACTATCATATGCCCCCTGGGCTCACTTACCGGCAGCCCGGCCCCGATGGCCGCAGCCATCGATTCCTCTATCAGAAAGGCCTGCTTGGCCCCGGCATGCAGGGTGGCGTCCAGAACAGCCCGGCGTTCAACGCCGGTAGCGCCGGAGGGCACGCAGATCACTATCCGCGGTTTGAAAAAGCGGCTGTTGCCGCAGACTTTGGCGATGAAATATTGCAGCATACTCTCGGTGATGGAGTAATTGGCGATGACGCCGTCCTGCAGCGGCCTGACGGCGATAATGCTGTCGGGGGTCTTGCCCAGCATCTGCCGGGCTTCCACGCCCACGGCCATGATCCGCTTGGTTTCCTTGTTGATGGCAACCACAGACGGCTCACGCAAAACTATACCTTTACCCTTGACATAAACCAAAACGTTGGCCGTTCCCAGGTCTATGCCCAGGCTGAGCCCCAAATTGCCTACCATTAACGCCACCTCAATACGATTGCGGATTTCCACTGCGGATATGAGGGCAGTTTCATACTATGTATATTCTAGTGTACAGGGGGGCTATCCTGCAATGGGGAATATGTCTTATATACTTCCAGCGCCTGCGGAAAGGGCTGCAGGGCTCTTTCGAAGATGCCCAGGGAATAGGCGATGGTCAGGCCGTAATTGGTGATGGGCACGCCACATTGCCTGGCGCGGATGATGCGGCTTAGCATGGCCCTCCGGTTCCACATGCAGGCACCGCAGTGGATGATCAGCTTGTAGTCGCGGATATTCTCGGGGAAATCCTGTCCCTGAAAGTGATCGAAATGCAGCTTGCCGCCCACATACTGAGTCAGCCAGCGCGGGATCTTCACCCGGCCGATATCGTCGCCGATGGGATGATGGGTGCAGGCTTCGCAGACCAGCACCTTATCGCCGGGATGCAGCTTCTCTATGGCCATGGCGCCGCGCACCATCTCGGCAAGATCGCCCTTGAAGCGGGCAAAGAGGATGGAGAACGAGGTCATGGGCACTTCCGGCGGGGTATCGGCCGCCACCTTGAGAAAGGCCTGCGAATCCGTCACCACCAGAGCGGGCGGAGTCTTGAGACGATCCAGGGCGGAGCGCAGCTCACGCTCCTTGACCACCATGACGTAGGCATCGCTGTCCAGTGCATCCCTGATGGCCTGCACCTGCGGCAGTATCAAGCGGCCCTTGGGCGCTTCCAGATCGATAGGCACCACCAGCACGGCCAGCTCGCCGGGCGGCAGCAGATCGCCCATAATGGACGGCAGGTCGACGGCTTCTTCCGGAGCGGCCTTGACGATGCGCTCCCGC
>JAQVUQ010000069.1 GCA_028699365.1 bacterium
GGTTGATGGTAATAGATTACCTGGAGTCAAGAGTAGCCCAGGCACTGCAACTTCTGCAGGAAGAAGGTATCGTTTCCGCCGATATCAGAGCGGACGTGATCATAGAGGTTCCCCGCGAGAAATCGCATGGAGACTACGCTTGCAATATCGCGCTGCAGGCAGCCAAGGGCAGTTCCATGCCGCCCAGAATGCTGGCCGAAGCCATCAGGCAGAGGCTGGACCTGGATCCCGACATTATCAGCAGCACGGAGGTGGCCGGACCGGGATTTATAAACTTCTTTATGTCCCGGAAAGTCCCGGCAGATAACCTGAAACGCATACTGACGGAGAACGGAGATTACGGCCGCTCGGAGCCGGTGCCCGGCGAACGCGTGCTGGTGGAGTTTGTCAGTGCCAATCCCACCGGTCCGCTGCACGTAGGGCACGGACGCGGCGCAGCCGTGGGCGATACACTGGCCAGGCTGCTCAAGGCCGCCGGCAGAGATGTCGGCAAGGAGTTCTACATCAACGATGCAGGCACTCAGATGGAGATGCTGGGACGTTCCATAGACGTTCGTTACCGTGAAATTCTGGGAGAAGCGGTAGCAATGCCTGCAGACGGCTATCACGGCGAGTATATAACCGGTATCGCCGGCGACATCTTTGAGCGGGAGGGCGATGTTCCGCGTAAGCTTCCCGAGGAGGAGCGAATAGCATTCTTCCGTAAAATAGGTGAAAAACGCCTGTTGGCCGAGCAGCAGGAGACGCTGGCCAATTTCGGCGTGACCTTCGATACATGGTTCGGCGAGTGCGAGCTCTACGAGTCCGGTCAGGTGGAAGCGGCCATAGAGACCCTCAAGGAGAGGGGCTATGTTTACGCCAACGCCGATGCGCTATGGTTCAAAGCTACCGCTTTCGGCGATGACAAGGATCGCGTGCTGATACGCCAGAACGAGGTGCCCACCTATCTGGCCGCCGATATTGCCTATCACAAGAACAAGCTGGACAGGGGTTTTACCCGCCTGGTGGATATCTGGGGTGCCGATCATCACGGCTACATCCCCCGCATGAGGGCGTCCATACAGGCCCTGGGGTATCCCCCCGAGGCGCTGGAGGTCCTGATAATACAGATGGTGCGCCTGATGCGCGGCGGCGAGCAGGTCATGATGTCCAAGCGTGCCGGGGAGTTCGTCAGTCTGGACGATATCCTGGCCGAGGTGGGACGCGATGCCGCCCGTTTCTTCTTCATCATGCGCAGTACCGACAGCCAGTTGGATTTTGATCTGGCCCTGGCGGTGGAGCAGTCCAACGAGAACCCCGTTTACTACGTGCAATATGCTCATGCTCGCATCTGCAGCCTGCTGTTCCAGGACGAGGCACGGAATTTGCAGCCTGATAATGCTGATCTCAGCCTGCTGCAGGAGCCGAGCGAAATAGAGCTGATGAAGAAGCTGCTGGATTATCCGCGGGAGATACAGGAGGCGGCCGGCAGCTTCGAGGTGCATCGCCTGCCCCGTTTCTCCCAGGATCTGGCGGCGCTCTTCCATCAGTTCTATAACAATTGTCGCATCCTGGGCGAGGATAAGGCCCTCTCTTCAGCCAGACTGGCACTGTGCAAGGCGACGCGACAGGTGCTGGCCAATCTGCTGGAGATGATGGGTATATCGGCTCCGGAAAGGATGTAGTTTGAAAGCAATAGTCTTTAACGCCCCCGGCAGTTACTCGGTTGCAGAGCGCCCGCCTCGGCCCTTAAGCTATGGCGATGTCATGGTCAGGGTCGAGGCGGCCGGGCTCTGCGGCACGGATTTCCGCATCAACAAGGGAACGGCCCCGGCCGAATTTCCCGTTGTTCTGGGGCATGAATTTGCCGGCGTCATCGATGAGATAGGGCCGGGAGTCAGGCATTTCAACATCGGCGACAGAGTGTCCGTCGATCCCAACATCGTCAACTGTGCCGAGTGCGAGGCCTGCCGTCGCGGCCAGCCGCACCTCTGCGACAACATGATCGCCCTGGGGGTGGATATAGACGGAGGCTTTGCCCAGTACTGCCGGGTACCCGTCAGCCAGGTCTATAAGCTGCCCGGGCAGATGGATATCGAGGAAGGTGCCATGGTGGAGCCCGTATCCTGCTGCTTGCACGGCATAGATCTGCTGGGATTGCGCAGCGGCGAGCGCGTGGCCATCATCGGCGGCGGGTTCATCGGCCTGGTTCTGCTGCAGCTCTGCCTGGAAGCCGGCGCTTCCCGTGTCATACTCTCCGATCCCAGCCCGGCCAAACTGAAGATGGCCATGCAGTTGGGAGCCACCGAGGCGGTGGGGCCCGAGCGTATTCACAGCCTTACGCAGGCTGAGTTTGAGGGTGGGGCGGATGCCGTTATCGAGGCCGTGGGTCGCACGGAAACGGTGGAGCAGGCTCTCAAGCTGCCGCGCAAGGGAGGCCGGGTGCTACTCTTCGGTGTGGCCCCGCAGGATGCACTGGTGAACTTCTCCCCCTACGATGTTTTCAGCCGGGAACTGAGTATCATGGGATCGTTCGTCAACCCGTTTACCTTCTCCCGCAGCATAGAAGTCATTGCCTCCGGCCGGCTGAAGCTCAAACGGCTGGTAACGCATCACTTCAGCCTGGACGAGATAGCCGCCGGACTCAATCCCGACCCGGATATGATCAAGGGCATGGTTCTTCCGCAGGAGCGCTCTTCGAGCGCAGTTGTTGGTTGATAGTTGTTGGTTGTTGGTTTCGGGATTCCCATGCAAGCCTTCTTCTCAGCACCCTGCGGGTGCGGTTCAAAGTTCACTGTTCAATGTTCAACGTTTTCAGGTATATACTTTAAATATGCCCGCAGTGCTTCGGGGGGGACAGCTCCCTTTCCTTTTGCACGCTGAACATTGAACTCCTGAACGTTGAACTCGTTCGCAATCGGCAGGATTTCCGGAAAAATTCCAGAATAAACAGGTATTGAACATATTGGCAACGACTGAACATTTGTGCGCAAGAGCGACAGAAAATCGCTTTTATCCGTCTTGTTACTTTCCGGTTGCTGCTGGTATAATAAGCTGACAGTTGATGGTTGAAAATTCCCATGCAAATTCTCAGGAGAAATGCCTGATAAACGGACAGGAAAACCAACAACCAACAACCAAGAACCAACAACCGCGCCTGAAAGGCGCATCCGGGGGAGGAGCAACATGCTTGAAGTAACTACTCTGGGCATTCTGGTGGCCGATGTGGTGGCCAAACCTGTGGAAGAGTTGCCCGATAAAGGCAAGCTGGCCCTGGTGCCCCAGATGGAACTGCACAGCGGCGGCTGTGCCGCCAATACCGGTATCGCCCTGGCCAAGATAGGCCTGAATACCGGTATCATCGGCAAGGTGGGCAACGACGGTTTCGGCGATTTCATGGTCAACGCCTGCAACCGCTACGGTCTGGATACGCGCGGCATAGTCCGCAGTCAGAGTATGAACACCTCCGCTACCATGGTCATGGTGGATTCCTCCGGTGAGAGAACCTTCCTCCATCATACCGGAGCCAACGGCGACTTTGAGGAGAGCGACATCAATTATACGGTGGTGGCGCAGAGCAGTCTGGTGCATGTGGCCGGACACTTTCTCATGCCTAAATTCGATGGCCTGCAGGCCGCCGCTGCCCTGGAAAGAATCAGGAAAATAGGCGTCAAGACCTCGCTGGATACCGCCTGGGATGCCACCGGACGCTGGATGTCACTGCTGGAGCCCTGTCTGAGTCATCTGGATATCTTCCTGCCCAGCCTGGATGAAGCTCAGCATATCTCCGGGCTGAAGGAGCCACGGGATATCGCCCGATGCTTCATGGACTACGGTATCGGCCTGGTAGCCATCAAGATGGGAAGCAAGGGCAGCTACGTCACCGACGGAGAGAATGAGCTGACCATGCCGCCGTTTGTGATAGAAGCCGTGGATGCGGTAGGCGCCGGGGACAGCTTTGTAGCCGGCTTCCTGACCGGTATCATGCGCGGCTGGGATCTGGAGAAGACGCTGAAGTTTGCCAACGCCACCGGAGCCCTGTGCGTGACGGCTATGGGGGCCACTACCGGCATACGCAGCCTTGAGGAAACACTGGAATTCATGGAGAAGACACCGCTGAAGTGAGGATGTAATGAAGAAAGCCGTAATTTTTGGAGCCGGGAATATAGGCCGGGGCTTCGTAGCCCAGTTGCTGTACGAGTCCGGCTATGAGACCGTGTTTATAGACGTCAACCAGGAGCTGATCCGTCTGCTCAACGAGCGGGGCAGCTACGAGATAGAGATAATCGGCGAGGAGAACTATAGAGTGCCGGTCAACAGCGTCCGCGCCGTAGACGGGCATCAGGTGGAGGATGTCGCCGCTGAGATAGAGGGTGCGGCCCTGGTGGCCACGGCCGTGGGAGGCGGGGCTCTAAGGTATATCGCTCCCACCCTGGCGGCCGGCATCGCCAGGCGCAGCGCCGCCGGCATAGAGGAGCCGCTGAATGTAGTCCTCTGCGAGAATCTATATGATGCAGACAAGATAATGCACGGTTACGTGCGGGACGCTCTGCCGCCCATGCTGCTCAATTATGCCGACCAGTACGTTGCTTTTGTGGAAACCGTGGTGGCCCGCATGGTGCCCGTTATGGAGGAGAGCTTCGATAACAGCGATCCCCTGCTGGTGGTGGTGGAACCGTACAAGATACTGCCGCTGGATGCCGCCGCCTGGAAGGGAGATTATCCGCATATAGAGGGTTTCCTCTTCTGCGACAACTTTATCGCCTACGTGGAGCGCAAGCTCTTCATTCACAACGCCGGACATGCCCTGTCCGCCTACGAAGGCTATCTCAGAGGCTATCGCTTCATCTACGAGGCGGTGGAGGACGAGGATATCTGCCGCCGGGTACAGGGCGCCCTGCGGGAAGCACGCCTGGCTCTGGAGAAGAAGCACGGCCTGGATCGCCTGGGCCTGCAGGAGAACATCAACGATCTGCTGCGTCGCTTCGGCAGCCGCAAGCTTCGCGATACCGTGCTGCGGGTGGGACGCGATCCGCGCCGCAAGCTGGCGTCTATGGACCGGCTGGTAGGTGCGGCCAGAATGGCCGAAGAGTGCGGCATCAGCCCGCACTACATCGCCGGAGGCATAGCCGCGGCGCTGTGCTTTGCCCATCCCAGCGATCCGTCGGCCGTGGCTCTGCAGCAGGAGATAGCCGATAAGGGCGCGGGAGCCGTGCTGGAGAGCCTCTGCCTGATAAAGTCCGGCGAGCCCCTCTACGGCATGATAATGGAGCATTACGAGGAGCTTAAAGGCCGGAGCTCCTGACGATGGTGGATTTACGACGCAGGCAGAGAGTGCAACCCGGGAGAGTGAACTGGAATTGAGCAAGTATATCAGGCCCAGACCGGCCGGTAATAACGGGCACGAGGAGAGGCAGTATCTCATAGATGCCTTCACCAAGCAGGACACCTGGCGGATGTTCAGGATCATGTCCGAGTTTGTCAACGGCTTTGAAGAACTGTCCGATCTGCCGCCCGCCGTCACCATCTTCGGCTCGGCCCGCACTCAGCCGGGCGACGCCAACTATCAGTTGGCGCACGA
The DNA here is from genome assembly GCA_028699365.1 of bacterium. GTDB lineage: Bacteria > UBP13 > UBA5359 > UBA5359 > UBA5359 > UBA5359. Next base: position 5,561 of record JAQVUQ010000069.1, read on the forward strand.
TATCGCCTATCGGCTGGCCGGGGACGGCTACGCCATCATCACCGGTGGCGGGCCGGGAGTAATGGAAGCGGCCAACAAAGGGGCTATGGCTGCCGGCGGCGTCTCCGTCGGCCTCAACATAGAGCTGCCCCACGAGCAGCAGCCCAACGAGTATCAGACGCTGCCGCTCAGCTTCCGCTACTTCTTTGTCAGGAATGTTATGTTCATCAAATACGCCGTGGCTTTCGTCATTCTGCCGGGAGGCTTCGGCACGCTCTACGAGTTCTTTGAGTCTCTGACCCTGATCCAGACGCATAAGATAAAGCCCTTCCCCGTGGCTCTGGTCAACAGAGAGCACTGGCAGGGCCTGGCGGAATGGATTAACCGGCAACTGGTAGAGGAGGAGCTGATATCCCCCGCCGACACAGATATCTTCCACTTTGCCGATACCATAGACGAAGTAGCGGCCATAGTGGAAGCCGGAGTATGCCAGAAGTACCCCGATGCCGAGAAGTGCAACGTGGCCGCCGTATCGATAGAAGAGAACAAAGTTGAACCGTGAACGGTGAACAAGGAACAGCGCTCGAAGAGCGCAATATGGAGGAGATAACCATGAAAGAGAAAATGACCGTGCTGGCCGTAGGAGCGCATCCCGACGATATAGAGATGCTCTGTGCCGGCACCCTGGCCAAATACGCCAAGGCAGGCCACAAAGTTTACATGTGCCATGCCGCCAACGGCAACAAAGGGCACTTCGTCATACCCAGCGATGAACTGCGCCTGATCCGCCGTGAAGAGGCCATAGCCGCCGCCACCGTGCTGGGAGCCGAGTCCATCACCCTGGACTTCCCCGATTGCGAGATACCGCCCACCAAGGACGGCCTGGACAGGTTTATCGACCTTATCCGCCAGACCCGGCCGGACCTGATCATCACCCATCCGCCCAACGACTATATGCCGGATCACGTCATGGTGGGCAAGCATATCTTTGACGCCTCATTCCACGCCACCCTGCCGCACTACAAATCCAGTGTGGAGAAATACCACGATGTGGTGGCGCCCATCTACTATATGGACACCCTGCTGGGCGTGGGCTTCCTGCCGGAAGAATACGTGGACATCACCGAGGAGTTCGAGCTGAAGAGCAAAGCCCTTAACTGCCACCAGAGCCAGGTGACCTGGCTGGCCGAGCACGACAACATCGATATCTTCGAGTATATAGAGACCAGCGCCCGCTTCCGCGGCCTGCAATGCGATGCCAAATACGCCGAAGGCTTCCGCCGTCTCGATGTCTGGCCCAGAAACAAGACCGAGAGGCTGTTGCCGTAGGAATAGAATTTATGATACTGGCAGTCAAGGCGCCCTTGTAAGGCGCCTTGACCATCTTTCAGGATGTGAACGATGGATAATTACCGGAATAACGAACAAATCGTCAAATCGGTAAACTTCCAGCATAAAAATCTGGCCGCCGGTGCCTGGCAGAAACTAAGCTTCTTTGAGCAGATGGCCAATGTGGGCAGTGAAGTGATTCGGGCCATGAATTGGAAAAGAAAAGGTAACCCGGATTACAGCCAGGGAGCTTTTGAACGGGCACTGGAACTGCTTTTTCTGACTATCGATGACCCGGCTAACAAAACTGGAGCCCGCTTGAAGGAGCTGACCCGGCTGTACGAGGTTCTGGTGGATTACTTTGCCGGTGACAACCTCTATGATTTTCAGGAGGAACCCATGGAACGATACTTTCTGGCCTTTACTTATACTGTAAGGAGGGCACAATAGGCCGGCTAGATAGCATGTCAGTATTTGATATAGTTCTGCGTTTGAATCGGAAATCGCGTCTGGCTATTGATTTTTTCGATACTTCTGGTAGAATAATCTTTGCAACTGAATAAACATTCTGTGCACGTGCGCTGCTCGATAGCTCAACGGTAGAGCATCCGGCTGTTAACCGGAGGGTTGTAGGTTCGAATCCTACTCGAGCAGCCAATCTATTCTCTCAGAGCGTACATCGTCACTGGTTAACACACTCTCTACCGCATTCCCTGATAACTGACCGTATAGGGCTACATTGATGCTCTCCTCGCTTACAACCACTTTGTTAAGGACGAGCTTGATCATATTCTTCTGCTGATATGGCTTGAGACTGTCAAAGACACTGTCAAATTGTTTCAAGGCAGAGAGGATAGCTTCATGATCAACGAGGTCCTTCTCAAGCCTGGTAATCACTCCATCCACCTCGATAAGACATGTTTCCAAGCCTTTCTTACGCTTGCCCAGATCATCAAGTTTCTTTTTCACAAAGCTGCTGCCGTCAGTGCTGCCGAAGCCCGACAGGTTTGACAGCAGGCCGTCAGCCAGATCATTTATCCCTCTTATCTCCTTAGACAAAACCTCTCTCTGTTCAATCAGACGGGGATAATCGTTCTGCAGCATCTGGTTGGCACCGTCAACGAGCTTTGCCAGAGTGCCCTCATGAGTGGCTAAATTCCGAATATGCCCAAGCACCTTCTGCTCAACCTCATCAGAAGAGACCCTGAATCCACAGGCCTTTTGCTTGCAGGCATAATAGTAGTACCGAGCCCCTTTTGAGCCGGTGCCGGATCTTCCCTCCATTAAGCTGCCGCATTTTTCGCAATAGAGCAGACCGCCGTTGAGAACATAATTATGGCGAACTACCCTGGCGGAATTGCCTTTTACCTTAACGTTGTTGTCCATCAGCGCTTGCACTGCAAAAAACTTCTCCTCATCGACAATGGGCTCCCAGCAGGCATCTACTATAAAGTATTGCTCTTCTTCGGAGAGAGTGCTTTGATCCTTGAATTTATTGCCTTTATTGATTTCCTTTCTGCCGATATAGCCGTAGTTGGACACAATCTGGTTGATACTTGAAGGGCAAAACTCTTTGGCAGGGTGAGCTTTTCCTCTGCGAGAGGTGGTTTCTTTTGTTCTATAGCCACGCTCGTTCATCTGCCGGGCGGTGATATTAAGCGAACCGCATTGAAGGTATATATCAAAGGCTGCGTTGACGACAACGGCTTCTTTTTTGCTGGGGACAATGTTGCCCTTTCGGTTGGGGTCTAAATCATACCCAAGGATATGGCCTCCATTCCAGAGGCCTCGTTTTGCACGGGCTCTATAAGCGGCCTTATTGCGCTCAGCCGTTTGCTCTCTCTCAAATTCTGCGAGAGCCATCATTATCAGAATAAAAAAGCGGCCTTGAGAAGACGTGGTATCGTAATCCTGCTTTAGGCAGACAAACTCTGTATTATACTCCTGTAGAATCTCGAAGAAGTTGAGAAAGTCTTTGACAGAGCGGCAGATCCTATCGAGGGCGGTACAGACAACCACATTAACCCGTCCCGCCTTGATATCGGCAAAGAGCCGGGCAAACTCGGGACTCCTGAAAGAATCTTTACCCGATATGCCACGCAGTTCATATCTTTCCGCCTCAATCCAGTCCTCATCATGTGCAGAGTTTTTGTAGGTGATGAAATCCTGCAGCCGCTGGAGCTGATTTGTCATGGAGCCTTCTTTGTTGGCTGCCTGCTCCTCACTGGATACCCGTATTACTAATCCACATTTTTTCATGCTGCCACCGCCCGCTAGATTGTCTCACGTAATGCCGCATCGCTCTTTGCCAGAATATCATTGATCTCCTTTTGTCGCAATTCCTCGTCGTCATTCGCACGACTCTTCAGCAATGCCACAACGCCCGTAGCAAGGATGGCAATGAAGCTTTTCATATCAACTTCTCCACCGACAAAACTGTAAGTTACTCTCCTTTCCAATGTAAAGTCTCACCTCAAGAATCTGGAGCCCCTTTCTATAGTGATCTCCGTTTGTAATATATGGCGGCTATCAAACCGTCACATATATATAATAAAGGCAAAACGTATGATCAGACACATTGTTAATTCTATTTGTATTGTTACCTCCCATTTGCCGCATGCTATCGCTCACAACCAATCTATATCAAGCAATATTTGTATTGTGTCTGAAATGCAAGTCTACGATTACTATATATAAGAGGGATCAATATAGGATCAATTTTAAATGAGGTGTTGGGTTATGGGCGACGAAGAACGGCAAGAGGGCATTACAGAGGACTATGATAAGCCATTACTACTCAGACCGCGGGAGGTCGCGCGGATGCTGGGTATATGTCTGAATCAGATCTATAAGCTGGCAGAGAGGGGAGAACTGCCGTCAGTTCGGATTGGGAGATCTGTCAGGATACCGTCCGGGGCTCTGCATGTATGGCTGGAGGAGAAGATTGGTAATGGGAAGAGAGTGTAAAGCGGTTTTGTCATAAGGCAAGCAAGAGTTTGTATTAGATAAGGAGCCGTTGCGAAGAACGGCTCCTTTATCATAGTACCCAATACACGAGTTTTTCGTCGGTACGTGCAGGATTAATTATGAAAACAACGAAGATA
>JAQVUQ010000070.1 GCA_028699365.1 bacterium
GATAGCCACCCGCATCATGGAAGAGGCCTTTGATTATCTGGATGCTCCCGTGAAGCGGCTGTCCGGCAAGAACTGCCCCATGCCCTGCAGCCCCGTTCTGGAAGAGGCTGCTGTGCCCCAGACAGGGGATATAGTAGGGGCCGTAAAAGAAATAATCTGAGGAGGACGCTGAATAATGGCTCACATTATGACGATGCCCCTGCTGGCGGAGACCATGGACGAGGGTACTATCGCCAGATGGATGGTCAAAGAGGGCGATACGGTCAAAAAGGGTGATCCCGTAGTGGAAGTAGAGACTGATAAGGCCAATATGGAAGTGGTAGCCGTTGCTTCCGGCGTTATCCTGAAGATAGTGACTCCTGACGGGGCTACCGTGCCGGTTTACGAGCCTATTGCCGTTATCGGCGAGGCCGGAGAGAAACTGCCTGAATTGGAAACCGGCAACAAAGCCCAGGAAACGGCTGAACTGGAGAAGGCACTGGAAGCACAGGCTCCCGTGATTTCGCCGGAGGCCGTGGAGACGGTGGCGACGGATGAGGGCCGGATAAAGATATCGCCCCGGGCCAGAAGGATGGCCGGCGATAACGGAGTATCCGTGGAGGCTCTGGCCGGCAGAGGCAGCGGTCCCGGCGGGCGCATAGTGGAGAAGGACGTGGAGGCATATCTGGCTGAGAAGCCGTCCGTTACCCCTCTGGCTGCCAAAATGGCTGCCGCCGGGGGTGTGGAACTGTCCGGTGTAGCCGGCAGCGGTCCCGGAGGCAAGATCTATAGCCGGGATATCCCGGCTGCGGCAGTGTCTGCGCCGGCAGCGGGAGAGGTCATCAAGCTGGCCGGTATGAGAAAGATCATCGCCGACAGATTGACGCAGAGCGCCCATACCGCCGTGCAGGTCACCCTGACCAGTGAAGTGGATATGACGGCGGCGGTAGCCTTGAGAGGGCGACTGCTGCCGGCGGTGGAGAAGTCGGCCGGAGTGCGCCTGACGTTCACCGATATTATCGTCAAGGCAACGGCCCTGGCGCTGTCGGAGATGCCGCTGATCAATTCCACCTTCGACGGCGAGGAAATAACGCTCCATAAAGATGTCAATCTGGGCGTGGCCGTAGCCCTGGAGCAGGGTCTGGTCGTTCCGGTTATAAGAAATACGGATGATCTGGGCCTGGCAGCCATATCCGCCGCCATCGAGGGCCTGGTGGAGAAAGCCAAGCAGGGCAAGCTGGGCGCAGCCGAGATGAACGGCGGAACTTTCACTGTAACCAATCTGGGCGCCTTCGGCGTAGAGGCCTTTACGCCCATCATCAATCCGCCCCAAACCGGTATCCTGGGCGTCGGCGCCATCAAGGAGAAGCCTGCGGTAGTCGATGGACAGATCGTTCCCCGCTCAATGATGTATCTGAGCATGGTCTTCGATCACCGGGTTATGGACGGCGCGGACGCCGCCCGTTTTCTGCAGCGGATCAAGGCTTTGCTGGAACAGCCCGAGCTGATGCTGGTGTAATTGCTGGGGCTGATTACTTGGGCAGAGAATTCAGGAGTCAGGAGTCAGGAGCCAGGAGTTTAAGCAGGTTATTGGAGCATGGGAAGACAGAAGATAGAAGACGGGAATCTTTAAGCTTGGAACTAAGTTAAGGCTTGCATGGGAATCCTGAAGCCAACAACCAGCAACGAACAACCAACAACTGCGCCCGTAGGGCGCATAAGGGGAGGTATCAACAAGTGTGTTGCGATAGATTGGGTAACAAAATCGCCCTGGTGACCGGGGCGGGTCAGGGTATTGGCAAGGGCCTGGCCCTTCGCCTGGCCGAAGAGGGTTGTCATGTAGCCGTGGCCGATCTCAACTATGACAATGCCCAGGCCGTGGCGGCGGAGATAGAGGCTCTTGGACGTCGCTCGCTGGCTCTGGGAGTGAATATAGCCGATGAAGCCCAGGTGACGGAGGCCTTCAAGGCTGTTACGGATAAATTCAGCCGGCTGGATATTCTGGTCAACAACGCAGGCATTCTGCACAGCAAGCCCATATTCGATATGGAGGTCAAAGACTGGGATCTCTCCATATCCGTCAATCTCAGGGGCACGATGCTCTGCACCCGCGAGGCGGCCAGAATCATGACGGAGCAGAAGAGCGGACGCATCATAAATATGAGTTCCAAGTCCGGTAAGAAGGGCGGACTCTGGCTGTCTGCCTACAGCACCTCCAAGTTCGGCATCATAGGCATGACGCAGAGCGCGGCTCTGGATCTGGCACCCTTTGGGGTAACCGTCAACGCCGTCTGTCCGGGAAATGTCTTCGAGACTCCCCTTTGGGACAGACTGGATAAGGAATATTCCAAAAAACTGGGTATTCCGCCGGAGCAGGTCAGGGCCAAATACGTGGAAAAAGTGCCTCTGGGACGTTCCTGCGATCTTCAGGACGTGGCCAATGTAGTAGTTTTTCTGGCCTCGGACGATGCCTCCTATATGACCGGTCAGGCTTTGAACGTTACCGGCGGTCAGCAGATGGATTGAGTTAGGAAGGGAAATGTCCGGCTGACAACGAATACCCATGAAGGGGAAGGCGTCAAAGCCGATGCCGGGTGGATTACACTGCTGTAAATCGCTCCATGATGGTCTTTCCCCGAAACATTTGGCTTACCTTGTCCGTATATGGACAAGGTAAGCTGTTACAATGTCAAGCATAGTGAAGGGATGGGACGATCATGCTGCAGTATTTCCTAAAAGGCGGACCGGTGATGTACCCGCTGCTGGTCTGCTCGATCATAGCCCTGGCGGTGAGTCTGGAGCGCTTCTATCATTTAAGGCGGGCCGGAATAAACGCTTCCAGGCTGATGAGTCAGATTAAGGCCAAGATATCACGAGGCGGAGTCGAGGAGGCTTTGGGCATCTGTGAAGAGACGCCGGGACCGGTAGCCAGGGTGCTTGCCGCCAGCCTGGCGGCTTATGATCGTAACCGCGAGGAGATTCGGGAAGTGGTGAAGGCGTCGGCGCTGGTAGAGATACCACGGCTGGAGCGCTTTATGGGCCTGCTCTCCACCATGATAACCGTTTCACCCATGCTGGGCCTGCTGGGGACGATATCGGGCCTGATAAAGATCTTCAACGTCATTTCCGGCGGTGAAATAGGCAACTATACCGCCTTGTCGGCCGGAATTGCCGAAGCCTTGATCACCACCTTTACCGGGTTGCTTATAGCCATCCCCTTCATGATCGTTTACAACGCTCTGTCCGGCAAGGTTGACGGCATTATCAACGAGATGGAGCAGAGATCGATAGAGCTGGTGAATTATATGAAGAGTCGGGGTGAGACGGATGCAGCTTGAACTACGGAATCACCGTCGTTCCGCCAAGCGCCGGCCCTTTCTGGAAACTACGCCGCTGATCGATGCCGTCTTCAACCTGCTGATCTTCTTTGCCGTTACCATGACCGTCGCTTCCTCGTCGGCAGGCATGAAGGTGACTCTGCCTAAGGCTAAGACCACCATTCAACAGAACGGCAATATCGTCATCAGCCTGAGCCGGGACGGAAGGATAGAGATCAACGACAACGAGGTCACATGGGACCAGATGCACAAACGACTGGTAGAGGCCGGTGCGGACAGCCCGGCCACGGCCGTGATAGTAAGAGCCGATAAGGGCGTGATTTACGACAGCGTCGTGCGTGTGCTGGACGAAGTCAAGGGTGCCGGTCTGGATAACCTGTCCCTGGCCGTCATCAAGGAGAAGGCCGGTTGAAAGAGAATCGTTCCATAATTCTGGCAGCCGTTGTATCCGTTCTGCTGCATGTGCTCCTCTTTGTGGTAATAAAGAGTGGAGTTATGGTTCCGCAGCGGGTGGAAGTCTTCGTGCCCGTCAACCTGATTGAGGAGGCGGATGCATTGACCACGCCTGTTTCCGGTGAGAATCCGCCGGCAGACATCGAAGAGCCTGTGCCGGCGGAACCGGTCGTAGTGGAGGAAGCTGCCGGACAGGGCGCGGAGACCGAACAGGCTCAGCCCGTCATCCAGCCCCGGCCCATTCCCCGCAAGGTGGAAGCATCCGGTTCTCCCAAGGCGACGGATAAACATCCCGGTGGCGTGAGAGCTTCCGCTAAAGGCACGGGAGAAGGCACAAAAGTACCGTCCGACAGCCCTGGAGTCGGTTCTACCCAGGGACACCGGGAAGGCCCGGGCGAGGGCGATACCGGTTCACCGGTAGCCGTCGGACCGAGCAGGTGGCCGTCCATCTCCAAGGGGCTTCAGAATCAAGGCGTGGTCAAGGCCAAAGTGGTGCTCAAAGTGCTGGTATCGAAGGAAGGCGCTCCTGTACAGGTCGAGCTTCAGGATGGCTCCGGCTACGATGAACTGGATAGCAGGGCCTTGAAAGAGATTCGCAACAGGTGGCAGTTCAAACCGCGCCTCAAGGACGGACATCCGGTAGAGGACTGGATTACGGTAACAGTTAAATTTGGCGACAGCGACTAGGAATAGGCTGATTGTTAAGCACCGGGGTGCAGTTGCATGTTCAGGAGCCAGGAGCCAGGAGCCAGAATCTCAGGCCGGTTACCGGGGCATGGGAAGACAGAAATGCGGGCGCATTATCGAATTAACAGATAACGAGATCCAGGAGTCATGCATGATAATCCTGAAACCAACAACTAACAACCAACAACCAACAACCGCGCTCAAAGAGCGCATTTTCTGGATAGTGGCGCTATTCATCCTGCTGACGGCAGGTTTTTCCGCGGTTTCGGCGGAGGAGAACGAAGGATCGGCAGCGGTGATTTCCAATGAATTCATCTCCCTGCGCGTCAACGCCGGCGATTACGATACCGGGCGCATATCCGTCGATACCACCGGCGGCGACATAGGGCGGGATGGCGATAACGACAAGCCGCTGATATACGGGCGCCCGCTTCCCTGGACTTCATACACTACCGTGCGCATAGACGGACAGGATTATATCTTTGGCGGACCGACAAAACGCCGTTCCGGCAAGAGCGGGACGGCAGGAGTTATGGCCGGTTTGCCCAGAGTGCAGGGGCGAACGCTGTCCACTACCTGTCGCTTTGGGCCGGTTGAGGTGACGCAACGTCTGGGTTTTGCCCGCAGTCTGACCACGCGCATGGAAGATACGGCTGAAATAACTTACCAGATATCCAATCTCGATGGCAAGCCGCACAGCGTAGGCATACGCGTATTGCTGGATACCATGCTGGGAGATAACGACGGTGCGCCGTTCCGCATCGGGGACAGGGCGCTGACGGGTGCCGCCTGGCTGCATGGCGCTGAGATACCTGATTACTGGCTGGCTTTCGATTCCCTCAGCGATCCCCGGGTAATGGCCCAAGGAACGCTACGCGGCCTGCATGCCGTAGCTCCCGATAGAATATGCTTCACCGATTGGGGCACCGCCGCCGACGAACTGTGGGACATAAATATCGTTCCGGGCACGCCTTTCGTGCGCAAGGACGAGGAGGAACTCGACAGCGCCGTAGCCCTGTTCTGGGATCCGGCCGGGATCGAGGCCGGTGCGTCCCATACGGTGACGACTTACTATGGACTGGGCGGAGTGGATATACAGCCCGGCCGTCTGACACTGGGAATTACCGCCCCGGCCGAAGTGCAGAGCGGAAAGGACCGGCAGACGGCAGTTACCATTATCGGCTATCTGGAAAACAGCGGCGGCTTTGAGGCACGCGACGTCAAAGCCGTTCTCAATCTGCCGGAGGGCCTGGTCTTTGCCGATGGCGACAGGGCAGAGCGCGTTATCGGCAGCATGGCTATAGGCGAAGTGAGACAGATGGTCTGGATGGTGCAGCCCAGCGGTGTTTCCGGCGGCAAGCAGACGCTGACGCTGGAGGTAACGTCTTCCAATGTCGAAGGCAACAAAGTAAGCCGGGGAATAAACATTCTATCTCCTCCCAGGCTGACCCTCAAAATAACGGCACCCGAAGCCCAGACTCTGGATGCCGGCGGCATCAGGCAGCCGGATCCGGTTCAGGTTAGTGCGGTACTTATTAATACGGGCGGCTCCGAAGCCAACAACGTCAGAGTCTTCATGACGCCCGGAAGCGAGTTGAAGCTTGTTTACGGCTCGTTGCCGCTGGAGAGCATACCCTTCCTGGGACCCGGACAGAAGGTGGCGTTCAACTGGGGGCTGACACCGTCGGAGCGGGCAGAGGGAGACCTTTCCTACCGGGTGGCCATGCAGTCCACCAGCGTGGATGCTCAGGAACTAACCGGCAAAGTATCCGTTCCCCGACTCAGGCCCGGGATATATTTCAGGCCTGATAAGGGCCGTGTTTCCGCAGGCGGGTTTATCGATGTGGAACTGATGCTGGATAGATTAAGAGATTTCGTATCGGGACGGACCGTAATAACTTACGATCCCAAGATTCTGGAGCCTGTCTTCATCTCGCGGGGCACGCTCTTCGTTCAAGGCGAATCCCTGCTGGAATGGGCGGAACCGATAGTGGATGAGCAAGCCGGACGTATAACGATATCCGGCAGCGGGCGTCAGCCGGTTTCCGGCGGCGGCAGCCTTTGCGTGCTGCATTTCAGAACGCTGCAAACGGGCACGGCCTCGGTTCAACTGGTGGAGAAGAGCATCAAGGGCGGCAGCGGCAAGGAGATAGAGCTTGCCGGTTGCCGGGCCGAGATAGTTGTCGAATAGAATAAATGGAATAAGGATGTGGTCTTGAGTGAGAAAGTATCTGTTGCTGTTGCTACTGGTGCTGTTTGTAATACCGACTGCGGCCATGGCGGCCGGACCGGACGAGATAGGCCCCGATCACTGGGCTTACAAGACGATGAAGACCCTCATCGGCAAGGGCTACCTGTCAAGCTATGAGGACGGTACTTTAGGATCAGGCAAGCCTGTCACCCGTATGGATTTTGCCCTGGCGGTGGACAAGATGCTCAAGGAGATAGAGGGCGGCAAGGTTCAGGCTCTGCGCGAGGATCTGGACGGCGTACGCAAGCTGATCAACGAATTCCGCAACGAAATGGTGGATGCGCAGGGCAAAGTGAAGAACCTCGATGATAAGATAGCCAATCTGGAGAAGCAGAGAGTGGTTTTGAACGAGGACTTTTCCAGAATGACGGTCGGCATGAGAGGGCTGCAGAAAGAACTTGACGGTACCAAAGTGGAGCTGGCCAGGACCAAAACCGACCTGGCGGCCGCCAATATGGAAGTATCGGCGCTTAAAGCGGATCTGTCTAACGCCAAAGACAGCATAAAAGCTTCCAAAGAGATGGAACAGCGCCTGCAGAAATCGCAGCGACGCACCAATATTTTCCTGGGGCTGGCATTTATAGTGGCTTTGGTAAAGAATTAGCTTGCAAACGATCGTGGGAGGATAGTAATGAGCAGCATTTACGATGTCATCGTTGTCGGCGGCGGGCCGGGCGGCTATGTAGCCGCACTTCGTGCCGCCAGATTGGGAGGGCGTGTGGCCCTGGTGGAGAGAGACAAGCTGGGAGGCACCTGTCTGAACAGAGGGTGCATACCCACCAAGGCTCTTATCGCCAGTGCCGAGCTGCTGGCGACTGCCCGAAAAGCCGATCGATTCGGCGTCAAGGTGACGGGGGTATCTCCCGATCTGCCGGCCATTATGAAGCGCAAGGAGCAGATCGTCAAACAGTTGCGCGGCGGGATAGAGCACCTGTGCAAAGCCGGAAAAGTGGATGTATACAACGGCAACGGCCGTCTGAGCCAGGGCACATCCGTCATAGTTTCCGGCGAGCAGGGAGAGCAGGAACTGCAGGGGAAAAGCGTCATCCTGGCTACCGGCTCCTACCCCTGCGGTGTTCCCATCGAGGGATGCGCTCTGGAACTGGGCAATGTGGTCACCAGTGATGAGATGCTGGAACTGAAGCAGATACCGGGCCGTTTGCTGGTCATAGGCGCCGGAGCCGTGGGTGTGGAGTTTTCCTATATCTTCAGGCAGTTCGGCTCCGAGGTGACCCTGGTGGAGGTGCTGCCGCAGATTCTTCCCAACGAAGATGCCGAGGTAAGCGCCGAGATGGAGAAGGCTCTGGGTCGCGAAGGCATCAGAGTCATGACTTCCACCTGCGTGCAGAAAGTGGAGAAAGACGGCGAAGGCTATAAGGTACATCTCTCCGGGGATGCGGTGGAGACTGTCGATCTGGTTTTGCTGGCCGTGGGCAGGCGTGCCTGCCTGGAAGGGCTTGGTCTGGAGGAAGCCGGCGTAGCCGTGGAGCGACGCGGCATCACGGTAGACGATCAGATGAAAACCAATGTTCCGGGAGTATATGCCATCGGGGATGCCGTCGGCATCATCCAGTTGGCGCATGTAGCCTCGGCTCAGGGACTGGTGGCCGCCGCCAACGCCATGGGCGGCAGCGAGACCATGGATTACAAGGTAGTGCCCGGCTGCACCTACGCATCGCCGGAGATAGCCAGTGTCGGCCTGACCGAAGAGCAGGCCAGGCAGGATGGACGTGACATCAAAGTTGGCCGGTTCCCCTTCCGCAACATAGGACGCGCTCTGGCCATGGGCGAGCGCGAAGGCTTCGTCAAGATCATTGCCGATGCCCGCTACGGCGAGGTGCTGGGAGCCCATATAATAGGGCCGCAGGCCACCAGTCTCATCAGCGAACTGGCCCTGGCCATGAAGGCTGAAGTGACGGTGGAGGAGATAACCGCCACCATTCACGCTCACCCCACTCTGCCCGAAGCTGTAGACGAAGCGGCCATGGACGTCCTGGGGCTGGCGCTTCACAAGTAAGTTCCTTAAGGATGTGCAGATTATGCTCAGGCCCGAGAAGATCGAGCTGCAAGAGCTTATAGACCAAAAGTTACTGAATAAATTGCTGGCCTCTTTTCGTGAGGCTACCGGGCTGACGGCCAGAGTGCTGGATGCCGACGGCAAGAAGCTGGTAGAGCCGGAAGGCTATGAGGATAATTGCCACTTCTGCCGCTTGCTGCGCTCCTGCCCGCAGGGCGAAGAGCGCTGCCTGCAATCCATACTCAAGGGCGGTTTGCAGGCCTCCAAACTGGGAGAGCCGTATATCTTCTTCTGCCACAGCGGTCTGGTGGAGTGGGTGGCGCCCATCGTGGCCGAGGACCGCTATCTGGGCTGCGTCGTCTGCGGCCAGGTCCTGATGTGGCAGCCGGATGATATCTTTCTCAACGACATCAGGGAGAAAAACGACGGCCTGAACATAGATCATGATGAACTTATGGGGGCGGCCAGGGAATTGAAGATCGTTTCCGGTCCCAAGGTTCAGGCGGCAGCCGAGCTTATCTTCGTCATCGCCAATCACCTGGCCAAGACAGGCCTGGTGACCCTGATGCAGCGGCGGGAGATCAGCGAGCAGCAATCACGTCTCAACGATGAAATACAGGCCCGCAAGACCCTGGAAGAGGAACTGGAACAGAGCAAGAGCGTAGCCATCTCGCCGCTCTATCCTCTGGAGAAGGAGCGGGAACTCCTGGCCAAGGTCCGCATGGGAGACCGCCTTGGTGCCAAGGAGATTCTCAACAACCTGCTGGGCGATATCTTCTTCAAGAGCGCCGGGCACCCGGAGGTCATCAAGGCCCGCGTTCTGGAGTTGGTCGTCGTCCTGTCACGCGCCGCCGTCGAAGGCGGGGCCAGCCTGGAGAGGCTCCTCGGTCTGAATTTCTACTACCTGCAGGAGCTGTATGAAATCGATTCTCTGGATGAGCTCTCCCACTGGATAGCCAGGGCTCTGGACGGATTTATAGATGCCGTTTATGATATACGTGACCTTAAAAACTTCCGGGTAATCAAGCAGACGGTGGATTATATCGAGCAGAACTATAACCGCGATCTATCCATAGACGAGATCGCCAAAGCGGTTCACCTCAGCCCGTTCTATCTGAGCCATCTCTTCAAGCAGCAGATGGACAGCACGCTGGTGGAATGTCTTACCGGCGTCCGCATAGAGAAGGCCAAGCAGATGCTGAAAGAGACTTCACGCAGCATAACCCAGGTGGC
>JAQVUQ010000071.1 GCA_028699365.1 bacterium
GAAATGGATCGGGTTTACAATGATATGCTTGGAAACGACGATCAGATGTGCGGTTACTGGGAGATGGACGAAGATGCCTGGGGTGGAGCTGCCAGAGATGTACGAGATTCCTCCGGTAACGGCAGCCATGGCCTTGCTATGAACAGTGTTAATACTGTTTCCGGCGGTATATCCGGTAGAGCCGGCTTATTTGATGGGTATGATGATGCTGTTAATCTTGGAGATGTGTCCTCTCTTGAGATAACTGGCGATATGACAATTAGTGCCTGGATCAAGAGCACGGCAGCGAGCAGTAACCTTAACTTAATCAGAAAATGGAATACGTCTCTTAGCCAAGGCTGGATGTTCAGTATACCGTGGGGTTATCTGAAACTGATATATAATGAAAGCTCAGGTGTAAATAAGTATGTCAGTTCCAATATTACCAGTTACCTGGATGGCAACTGGCATCAGGTGGCATCTGTAAAATCAGGAACAAACCCGATGAAGTTATATGTAGACGGAACTGAGGTATCCAGTTACTCTCATCAGGATAACGGTAGTACAATGACAGTCGGTACGGGGCAATATGCGATGTTGGGTTATCCTAATCAATATGGCGGTCCCTTTAGCGGCCAGATTGATGCTGTTAGGGTATACAACAAAGCGCTGTCCGCTTCGGAAATCATGGAGATTTACAATCGTGAGTGGTAATTAGTTACCTATAACAGGCGTAGACGCACTGCCTCCTGTTCGCGGGACCTCTGTGACCTGTGAGCAGGAGGCAGCGATTAACAATTGGATTAAAGCACGTGTGCGGCGTCCAGATTACTGGCAATATCACAGCCCAATCTTGCTTAACAGATATTAAGCAAGATTGGATTTATCACTTCCCCAGGATATGTGCCGCAGTCATCCATTGCGACAGCCCGTTCAGCATCATATCCGCCCCTATGGCCGCTACGAAAAGCCCGGTTATTCTCACCAGCGGTCCCAGCAGCTTCCACGAATCCAGGAATTTCCCCAGCCGCACCGAATAGACCATTACCAACAGGTTGATTCCTGCTGCCAGGAACAGCGCAACGGTTATCGGCGCCGGCCCGTAGTAAGCCGTTTTGGAAATAGCGGCCGTTATAGTCGCCGGTCCTGCTATAAGCGGCATGGCAATCGGAACACACGAGATGTCCTGAAGGTTCATGCCGGATTTCATCTCGAAGAACTCGCCGTTCTGCAGCGCATGCAGCCCGACCATGAAAAGAACCGCACCGCCGGCCAGCCGCAGGGAGTATATCTCTATCTGAAAGAGGCTGCGCATAATGAACGTTCCCGCCAGGGCAAAGACCACCAGCGTGACCAGGCCGATCAGATTGGAACGCACGGCCAGTCGTCGTAATTCCAACTTATTCATATCATTGCGTAGTGAGAAACAGACGCCTATCTTGCTGACAGGGTTGATGAGAACTATAAAGAGAAGTAGATTGCGAATGACCTCATCTACGAAGCCGCCGCCTGCCAATTGTGGTAAAACAAACATAAATATAACGCACCCGAAACGATTCTACTCCCCTCTTCCTGCGATGGCAAGCAGCATCGGATCGGTTGTCCGTGCTTATTTCCCCACAAAGATGCGTTGAACGCGTGGCCCAAGCCGGGCCAGCAATTCGTAGACTATGGTGCCGGAGAGGCCTGCGGCAATTTCCGGACGCAGTATATGGCCGTTATGCTTACCGTATATGAGCACATCCGAGCCGATGCGGGCATCCTCTATGCCGTTGATGTCTATCATGGCCGAGTCCATCGAGATGCGGCCGATAATATCGGCCTTGCGGCCGTTTACCAGCACATACCCTCTGTTGGACAGATGAACCGGCAATCCGTCATGATATCCCATCGGGATTACCCCGGTGGTAAAGCCGTCGTAAGGCACGACAAATGTGCCGCCGTAGCCGATCCTGTCGCCTCGCCTGTATCTTTGGATGACCGCTATCCGGCTGAGCAGCGTCACGGCTAAATCCAGTTGAAGACTTTCCTCAACCGCCGGTCCCGGATAGAGGCCGTAAAGCCCCAGGCCGATGCGGACCATGTCGAAACGTCCTTCAGGAAAACGGACCGCTCCTGCAGTGGCGGCTGCATGGCAGGTAAGATCCGTCAGGTCCAGGGCACGCAATTGATCGATGACTTCCCCGAAACGAAGAATCTGCATGCGGGTAAATTCGTCCTGGGCCGGATCGTCGGCACAGGCAAAATGAGTTGCCAGGCCTGTGATCCTCAGACTGCGATGCGACATGACCAGCCGGGCAAAATCAACGATCTCATCCGGTTTAACGCCCAGGCGTCCCATGCCGGTATCGACTTTAAGGTGAACATCCACCGTTTGCCCGCTGTTCTCCGCCGCCTCGGCTAACGAGGCGGCCAATTCGGCAGAATATATTACGGGGGTCAGATGATGCCTGACGGCTTTATACACCTCATCCTGCGTACAGAGCATCACCAGTATGGGCAGGTCCACCCCGGCCGTCCTGAGGGTCATGCCTTCATCGGCCGTGGATACGCCCAACAGATCCAGGCCTAGCTCCTGCAGCTCTCTGGAGAGACTCACCAGGTCGCTGCCGTATGCCAGGGCCTTGACCATTCCCAGTATTTTACAATCCGGTCCCACCAGACGACGGAATCGGGATATGTTCTCCGACAGAGCTACAATATCTACAATTAAACGATTGTAGGCCATGGCATCAACGGTCTCACGCGCGACCCGGTCTATCCCGGTGCCGCTCGGGCCCTTGAAAAGGACTTTATCGCCGCTGCGCAGATGCGGCCTCAGATTACTTGCCAGGTTATCCGTGCCTTGATACCGTAAGACGCGGCCGGCCGGATAAGCGGCTCTAAACGCCTCTTCAGTCACATCGAGTTCCTCATCAAGCTCCGTCCCGCCTACAAGAACAAGCAGCTCGACGCCGTGCCGGGCAGCCATTTCGCCGATATGGTAATGCTCGCGCTGCTCCAGTTGGCCCAGGTTCTGCATGCCCCCGAATACAAAGACACTGCGATCCCCCTGACGTATCAAATGCGCTTGTGAACGAAGCGCCGACTGTACCGAGATAGGATCTGCGCTGCACGAATCGTTAATGAGGGTTATACCTGCCGGAGAACGCCATATTTCCATTCTGGTGTGTGCCGGCTCATGTGCCTGAAGCGCGCGGACGACATCGTTTTCATCAGCGCCCAATAAACAGGCGGCGCATATCGCAGCCTCTATATCCGAGGCTATCTCTGCTGAAAAAGTCCGGATCAGAACGTTATGGACAGCGCCGGATGGAAACCGGACATCGAGCACGATGCCGTCGACAGCGTTGTGCTGTTTGTAGATAAACGGCAATTCCTCGTTCTCCCTGCCGTAGCGATATACACGACAATTCAATTCGGCCGGCAATTCATCGATATCATAGGGGCAGCCTCCCGTGGCCGTCCAATTATGCGGAATAAGCACCCAGCCGTCGGGACCGATATTCTTAAACAGATTGAGCTTCTCCCGGGCAATAGTCTCACACGTGCCGAAACCAGCTATATGCGCCATACCTATGTTGGTCAGAATACCGTAATCCGGTTTCAGGATCGCTTCCAGAGAGGACATCTCACCGGGTTGAGAGACGCCGGCCTCGATAACAGCCATATCAACCGTGTCAGGAAGGCGAAGAACGGATAAGGGAACGCCTAGCTGGCTGTTATGACTGCCCTGACTTCCGCTGACCAGATAAGAATACTGCAGAGCCTGTATCAGCGCGTCCTTGACGATTGTCTTGCCGTTACTGCCGGTAACGGCTATGAGGTGCCCGGAAAGCCTGGTTCTCCACCAGGCAGCCAGACGTTGCAACGCTGCAAGAGGATCGTCTACGAATATTATCGGTTTCTCCTGAAGGCCGGCAAGCACGTCTCTATTATCGGAAGACGCCACAGCGGCAACGGCTCCATTACAGAAAGCATCCTCGATAAACCTGTGGCCATCGGTTCTGCTCCCCTGAAGCGAGAAGAATACGGCACCGTTACCGATTCGTCTGGAATCTATGGTTATCGTTCGGATATCCTCCGCGGCCAACCGTCCATGCAGTTCACCGCCGATGATGCCCGCCAGTTCAACTAAGGAAATCGACTTCATGACAACGCAGCCTCCAGCATTCCTTCAACTTCAGCTCTCGTCGGCAGGGACGGAATTACGCCCCGTTCAGTGGTTACCAGTGCGCCGACGGCATTGGCCAGACGCAGTATCCGGTAATAATCATCTTGTTCCAGATCGCATATGCCTCTTCCCTGTTTCAGAAACGGCACCAGGCCGGACAGGACGCCGGCCGCAAAAGCGTCTCCGGCACCTGTAGTATCGACAACATCGACTTTGAAGCCGGGAACCCGGCCGCTGACGGCGGCAGTCTTGTAATAACTGCCTGCGGCACCCAGAGTTACCGTTACCAGCTTTACTCCCATCTCCAGGACTGCGTCGCAGCCCCTGTCACGGTCTTCATGTCCGGTGATAAATGTCAGTTCCTCAGTGCTTACCTTGATGAGATGCGCACCCGTTACGGCCTCTCGCGCGCCTGCTCTGGCATCTTCAGCATCCGGCCAGAGAGAGAGTCTGATATTAGGATCATAGGATATGACGGCATCGGCAGAGGCTGCCGTCTGTCGGGCAACCCATGTAGCCGTTCTGTTCGGCTCGGTTATGAGTGATATGGAGCCGTGATGGAATATCCGGCAGTCAGCCAGATAACCGGCATCTATATCGCTTTCAGCTAAAAACATGTCGGCGCTGGGATTTCTATAGAAGACGAAATCCCGTTCACCTTCGCCCATCAGGGAGACGAAGGCCAGTGCCGTCCGGGCACTCTCTTCCGACAGCATACAGGAGGTATCCACGCCTTCATCAGAGAGCGTGCGACGCAGGAAATCGCCGAACGGATCTGCTCCCACCTTACCGATGAAACCGGCGCTGTTTCCCAGCCTGGCCAGGGCTACGGCAACATTGGCAGGCGCTCCGCCTGCGGCACGAACAAACCCCGGAGCCTCGGCCAGGGAGACCCCCGATTGGGTCGATACCAGATCTATCAACGCTTCACCCAGAGTCACTATATCAGGCATATGAGCACCTCCTATGTCAGCTATTTAGCTTTTAGGCTTTTAGCTTTTAGGCTTTTAGCTTTTTAGTAGTATTCATGCAGGTTATTCTGCCTATACGTTCTTTTCGTTCTCCTAAACCGCTTAACCGCTTAACTGCTGCTTCAAGTTGATGCAGCAGACATACCTGCCAGCCAGCCGGTCGAAAATGCCGCCTGGAGATTGTAGCCGCCGGTCGGTCCGTCGATATCGATAACTTCACCGGCAAAGTAAAGGCCCGGCAGCAGGCGCGATTCCATCGTCAGAGGATCTATCTCCTTTGTCGGTATGCCGCCGGCCGTCACGATGGCTTCATCAAGCGGCCGTACGGACGAAATGACGAAACGCAGATCCTTCAACTGGTGCATCAGCCCGCGTCTCTCTTCAGCGCTTACATGGCTGATCATCTTATCGGCATCCAGCTTGCAGAGCATCATGAATACCGGCACCAGCCTGGCAGGCAGCAGCGTTCTCAGATAACTCTTTATCGTCTGCCGGCCGATCATCTCTCTGATAAGCCTCTGTTCAAGCTCCTGCTCCGGTATGGCCGGCTTGAGATCAATGGAAATGACAACGTCCTCCCCTGCCGCCAGATGCGGCACCACCAGCCTGGACAACGTCAGGATTATCGGACCGGAGAGGCCGTCGGCGGTAAAGACCATTTCACCGGTCTCCGAAGCGGACGCATGACCGTTCAATATTGCAGTGGCTCGTACATTACGAAGACTTATGCCTTCCAGATCCCTGACAAATCTTTCCTGAGCAACCAGTGGAACAAGTGAAGGCGTCGGAACGGCAACAGTATGTCCAACCGATGCAGCCAGGCCGTATCCGTCACCCGTCGAGCCTGTTCTGGGATAAGAGGCGCCTCCGGTGGCCAGGATGACCCTGTCCGCTTCGATGGTGCCGCCTGTTATCTTTATACCTGCCAGCGTCGATTCACGCATGAGCAAGCCCGTACAGCGGCTTCCGGTCCTGAGTTCGACACCGGCTCTCTTCGTCCAGGACAGCAGCGCAGCCAGAACGTCGGCGGCCTTGTCGCCGGCAGGGAAGAGCCTCCCCCCTCGCTCCACCTTGACCTGCACACCGTTGTCCTCAAGGACCTCGATGAGGTCTTCCCTGAAGAATCTGGAGAAGGCTCTGTAAAGAAAACGTCCGTCCGGTGCAAAGGCCTGCACGAACTCCTTGACCGACGCGGTGTTGGATATATTGCACCGCCCCTTGCCGGTAATGAGCAGCTTCGCTCCGGGACTGGAATTGCGTTCCACCAGGCGAACGGAAGCCCCCATCCTGGCGGCGCTGCCGGCAGCCAGAAGGCCGGCCGGCCCGGCACCAACGACCAGAACTTTTATCAGACGGCTCACTTGAAGAGCGATGCCGGCGGCTTGGCAGTGGCCTTGAGCCGCAGAGAACCTTTAGAAATATCTATATCCGTTATGTTCATCGGAAAAGCGAACTTGGAGAGATCCAGTATCGGGTTGACACCGTCCAGCAACCGTCTGATCGATGCGTCGTCGCCGTATGATTTATTGGGAACGAGAACAAGCCTGTTCTCCCTGTCGACGTCCAGCTTGCCGATCACGCTTTGACGGTCGCCGTTGCGCAACATCGTCAGCGTGACCAGATCCTTGTCAAGATTGATCTCCAATCCGGGCAAATCCTTTCTCTCGCGACGGGCAAAAGTGCTGAGCGCATTCTCGTCTATATCCATTCTGATATATGATTTGCCGACTGAGGAGAGCTTGCGTCCGGTAATGTTATAACGAATGTCGTTGATATCGATACACACATAGTCGGCGATCAAATCCCCTCCGATATCCACCTTGTTTCCGGTTACCGTAAGCTTGTCTACCTTTCCCTGGGCCAGTTTGTATTGCGGAGATGTCTCCAGTTTAACATCATACCTGGCGGCTTTACCTACTTTCTCCTGCAACGCCTGCTTCAGTTTGGCCGCCACCGTCTCGTTGATGTTGGTACATCCTGCCAGCATGATGGCGACCGCCGCCAGCAATAGCAGCAGCGCACGCCTGCCTCTGAACATAATGAGTCACTCCTTTGTCGTTACTTTAGCGCCGTGGGTAAAGGATCCGGCCTTAAAGCCCTTTTCCCGGGCGATTTCCATAGCTAGAAAATCTATTACCTGAATGTCGAGCATGGTGAACAGGTAAGGATCGTCTTCCGGAATTTCTATATTCATAATTCGTTTATCGTTTAACGCTTTGCCGCTGGACGTAACAAATGCTACCTTACCTCCAAAGCCGGCAATATCCTCGGCCATTCCTGCGTTAAGAGCATACGATGGTCCGGATGGGGCAAAGATCACGGCTTTAAAATCGCTGTTTACCGCTTCCATCGGACCGTGTCTGAACTCGCCGCCGTTCATGGCCTCCGTCAACGTGCCTGAGGCCTCTTTAAGCACCAGAGCCCCCTGCCTGGCAGTAGCCATGGACGGCCCTCTGGAGATCAGTTCCAGGTGCTGCGGCATTCCCATATAATCCAGGATGCGCCGTGCCGTCTCCTGACTGCTGTTAATAATCTCGTCCAGCTTGCCGGGTATATCATACACGGCCTTACGCACGGTCTCCGGCAAATCGCCGTTTCCGATATGGACGATCAGGAGCAGGAGCATGATGGTTGAGACGTAGGTCTTGCTTGACGTCATCTCCTCGTTTCCTGCCCTGGTCAGGAGAAGATGGTCGCTTCCGGCGGCAAGCGTGCTATCCCCGGTATTTGTCAGTGATACTATCCTGCCCGTCTTCTCACGCATAAGATCGAGCAGCTTTACCGTCTCCACACTCTCTCCGGATTGAGATATGAGCACCGGCAGGTCGCCGGAACGTATGATGCCCATGTTGTAGTGCAGGAGCTCCGATGCATCCAGAACAAAGGCCCTGCGCTCGTATGCGGCCATAAGATTCATGGCAGTCAACGGCGCAAAGCAGGAGCTTCCCATGCCGGTAAAAATGACCGTTTCGGCACTGCGCCAATCCCTAATAAATGCGTCGTCTATGCCGCCGGACAGAAGATAATCCAAAGTGGCCTTTACCGCTGCCGGTTGTTCCCTTATCTCATGCAGAAAATCGCTCAATGCCCTGTTGTCCTTTCTTCCGGACAGGCACAGAGGCACAAAGGCACAAAGGCACAAAGGACTCAAGCCTGTTTGAATGGTAAAACATCTTTAAAACTTACTCTCAAATATTATCACAACATACAGGCTTTGCCTATATGATCGCAATACAAACTATATGAACATACCCTAATCCTCTGTGCCTGTCCCGGACAGTATTACATTCAATCTCTCGCCGCACTTCAGGCAGTGCCCGTCTGCCGTAAGCATTATATTCACAACGGCAAAGCCGGATCTTTCTATAGCCAAAGCGCCGCATGAAGGGCAATAAGTATTCTGCGCCGGGTGTCCGGGAACGTTGCCTATATAGACATAGCGCAATCCGCTGTCCATGCCTATCTGCCTGGCCCACTCAAGCCTCTCGACAGGAGTGGGCTCCAGGTACGACAGGTCGCCGTAAGGAAAGAAACGTGTCACATGCCACGGCGTATCCGGCCCCAGGTTCTTGGCAATCCATGCCGCCATACTGGTAAGTTGGACTTCATCGTCGTTAAATGTGGGGATGAGGTTAGTTACCACCTCGACGTGCGTGTCCCACATCCTGGCTGCCCTGAGGGTACACTCCAGTATCGGCCCCATATCGGGAATACGTGCCAGCTTCATATATGTTTCATTGTTGAAGGCTTTGATATCGACTCTGTAAACATCCAGATAAGGTCCGATGGCATCTATTGCCTCAGGCGTGGCATACCCGTTGGTTACGTAAACGGTATAGAGGCCTCGCTCCCTGGCCAGCCTGGCGGAATCGATGGTATATTCCAGCCAGATGGTAGGCTCGTTATATGTCCAGGCAATCCCCTGACAGCCGTTCAACACGGCCATATCGACCAGTTCTTCGGGTGTCACCTCTGCAAGCGAGCCCAGATGAGGCGTGGGATCCACACAGGCAATCTCCCAGTTCTGGCAGTGGATGCAGCGCAGATTGCAGCCCCAGGTGCCGGCCGAATAGACCAGCGTACCCGGATGAAAATGAAATACGGGCTTTTTCTCTATCGGATCGGCGTTGAGAGCAGAGACCCTGTTGTATATCAGGGAATATATCTTCCCGCCTCTGTTCTCCCTGGTCCAGCAGTATCCTCTCTTCCCGTCATCAATATAGCATAAGCGGGCGCAGACCCGGCAGTGCGTTCTCCCGCCGTCAAGGCGATCGTAAAGCATGGCCTCCTTCATTTGCATGCTCCTTTCTATTAGGGGGACGGAATGTCCCCCGTCCCTCTTAAGTATCACTATTTGTTATATTATACCACCGGATGATGCCAAGCTAAGCAAAATGCCCTCTGCCCAAAACAAGTCTTTATGCACTTACCTTAGGCCGCCAGTCTCACCCTCTCATATTAGAAAGTTTCTCAGCCTCCCATTCTTTGTACGTCATATTTTTGTCCTTGACCTTCCATGCCGTAGTGCCATTTGAATGCCTACCATTGATTACTGCCGCAGCTGCACTCGGGCTTTTGAATGCGTAATTCTCCTTAAAGACACGGATTCCATCTTGTTCAATAAGAATACCCGTTTTAATTACTAAAGTCATGCAGTTTTCGGGTAAAGTTGAAAGAAAGTAGGAAGGCATGTTAGGATACCTCTTGAAAGACACCGCGATGCTTAACAGCCGCGGGTTTATATCGCAGCCAAACATCATAGTAATCG
>JAQVUQ010000072.1 GCA_028699365.1 bacterium
CCTACGTTCTACGAGCTTCGGCGCGGCAGGCGCAGATGCATGAAGAATTGCAATTGTTGGAAGAGGCTGCTGCTGAACTCGATGCTTTAGAGCATCGCCTGGTGGACGTCAAAGCCCGGCGGCATTATCATCAGGAACGTCTGGAGAAGTTGTCGGCATCAAGGACGTTCTCTTCTGATCAAGCTGAAACGAGTCTTACGGCTTCTGAGGAGGGGCGCCGCTATCTGGAACTTGCCAGGCTTCATCGGGAGCATCTGCGCCTGGTAGAGCAGAAGAGAGGCGCCGTCTCCGCTCTGGCGCCGGGATATGCCGGGGCTGATGGCTTTACCGGTGGAGATATCGCCCGATCGGAAGCCGAACTTGCCGCTTTGGAGCATGACCTGGCGCTGCGGGAGTGTACGGCGGAACTGGCTTCCAGGGCCAGGGAGAGACTTGTAAAGCGCATCCTGCCGGCTACCACCGCCTATATGAGGCGCATGCTGCCGCTGCTGACGGCCGACCGTTATCACGATGTGGAGATCGGCGAGGATTATCGCATTCGTGTCTGGGATCAGCGAGCCGGGGGCTGGCGCTCCAAGAATATCTTCAGCGGCGGCACCAGGGACCAGCTCTCGCTGGCTCTGCGGCTGGCCTTTGCCATGGCCACTCTTCCCCAGGAGCGGGGCAGTGCTCCCTCTTTCATCTTTCTCGACGAGCCTCTGGGCTCCTTCGACAAAGAGCGCACCGAAGCGCTGATCCGCCTCATCACCGCAGGCGAAGTGGCGGATACCTTCGATCAGATATTCGTCATCAGCCATAACCTGTCCCTGCCCGCAGGTTCCTTCGATTATCACCTGAAAGTAGAGGGCGGGCGACTGATTTGTCCTGGTTTCCTGATTGAAAACTCCAACTTGTTCGTACAAACGCACTTTATTGCAGGATAACCTCTTTACACACCGAATATATCCATGGGGGAAGGATAAGGGAAGGCGAGGAAACAAGGATACTCGTGTGAAGTTCCCTTCCTTCTGGTCCAAAAAGAAAAAAGACCAGGGAGGAAAACAATGAAAAGAATAGTATTGGCGATAGCCTTGGTGGCCCTGTTTGCAGTGCCTGCCATGGCTCAGAACGTGGACTTTACCTTCAACGGTGATCTGATCGGAGCATATGCCGATGATACGGAGGCGTTCCAGCTTTATTCCTTTATAGACAGGGATTATTCCAACGTATCCATGAACGCCAAAGTGGGAGACAGGCTGGTCTTTACCTACAGAGTAGGCCTGGATGAGTTTGTCAGCGGCATGTTTGGAGTCAATTCGCCGTATACCCGTGAGGCTTATGTTAGTCTGTTGAACGTAGCCCCTGCCATCAGCGAGGTCAGAGTCGGTGAGTTCACTTTCCCGTTTGCCGCTCAGCAGTGGCTGGGATATCACAGAGGGGTTTATAGTAATGCTCCTCAGTCCGCTACCGGAAACGGTGTGATGGTATCCGGCAGCTTTGCTCCTGTTAACTATAGCCTGGCTGTGACTAACGCCGCTGATTCTCTGGGCGGACGAGCCCTGGTTTTCGGCAATGATGAGAAGCCGTTATGGGCCAAGGTTTCTACCGATCTGGGTATGGCTGACGTCGGCCTTTCCTATGTAAAGCAGGATGTTTTCAGCGTTTGGGGTGTGAACGCCGCTTTTGATGCCGGCATAGTCGGCGTGACTGCTGAGTATCTCGTCTTGCAGCAGACGGGCGCTGACGACTTGACGCGTGGTTTTTTGGGTGCCAACGTTCCTGTTGCCGGTCCGCTGTCCGTATTCGGCAAGTATTATCTTGCGGATGAAGGCGTGGGTTCAATGAATGCTTTTGCTTTTGGTGCGGATTATGCTTTTAGCAGCAACGCAACGCTTCGTGTCGAGAACATGAGCGATAAGAATGGTATCTGGGCAGGGGATGTTCTTGAGGCTCAGTTGCGTGTCAGCTTCTAAGTCAAGTTACATGTTATGAATAAAAGAGGCATCGGCAATTGCCGATGCCTCTTTTATTCTCTTTGTAACCCACCTATCACATCTATAAGGGCTTGCTATAATTGATAAAATATGCTAAAACGATAGTTAAGATGTTTACCGTTCGTAATCCGTGGGGCGAGGGAAGGAGGTGAAAAATCCTTGGATGCCTTGCACGGGTGCAAGAGCGGTGAATAAGGGACCTGGCACAGGCAGGTGCAGGTCCATGAGTGAGGACCGATGGGGGAAGGATAAGGGAAGACGAGGAAACAAGGATACTCGTGTGAAGTTCCTTTCCTTCTGGTCCAAAAAGAAAAAAGACCAAGGAGGAAAACAATGAAAAGAATAGTATTGGCGATAGTCCTGGTGGCCCTGTTTGCAGTGCCTGCCATGGCTCAGAATGTTGATGTTACCTTCAGTGGTGATATCATTGGTGCCTATGCTGATGATACGGAGGCGTTTCAGCTCTACTCCTTTATAGACAGGGAGTATTCCAACCTGTCCGTGAACGCCAAAGTGGGGGATAATCTGGCCTTCACCTACAGAGTAGGTCTGGATGATTTCGTAGGCTTTAACAGAACACCGTATACCCGCGAGGCTTATGTCAGTCTGTTGAACGTAGCTCCGGCCATCAGTGAAGTCAGAGTGGGCGAGTTCACCTTCCCGTTTGCTGCTCAGCAGTGGATAGGATATCATAAGGGGTTTGAAGTGATTTCTGCTACCGGAAACGGTATCATGGTATCCGGCAGCTTTGCTCCGATCAACTACAACCTGGCCGTGACCAACAGCATCGATTCGCTGGGCTTCCCGGCTTTGACCGGCTCTGGCGAAAAGCCGGTATGGGCCAAAGTATCTTCCGACCTGGGCGTAGTCAACGCCGGTCTCTCCTATGTTAAGGAGGACGATGTCAGCGTCTGGGGTCTGAATGCCGCCTTTGATGCCGGCATAGTCGGTTTGACTGCTGAGTACCTTATTGCACAGGAGACCGGCTTTGATGATGAAACGTTAGGTTTTGTGGGCGCTAACGTTCCCGTGACCGGGCCTTTGTCCGTTTTCGCCAAGTATTACCTTTTGGACGACGGAATTTCATCCAACGCCTTAGCTTTTGGCGCCGATTACGCCATCAGCGAGAACGCCAAGCTTCGTGTCGAGAAGATAAACGATGAAGACGGTATCTGGGCAGGAGACGTTCTTGAGGCTCAGTTGCGCGTCAGCTTCTAAATCGGATCGAGACAATTAAAGTCAGAGTAGGAGAGGCACCGGTATACCGCCGGTGCCTCTCTCTATGTGCTTGAGAGTTGTGGCAGCATAACTTCAAGGGCTTGCTGTAGTGGATAAAATATGCTAAAACGATAGTTAAGATGTTTACTAAAAAGAAAAAAGACCAAGGAGGAAAACAATGAAGAGAATAGTATTAGCTATAGCCCTGGTGGCCCTGTTTGCAGTGCCTGCCGTGGCTCAGAACGTGAACGTTAACGTAGACGGCCTGTTGGTCGGCGCTTTCACCGATCTCAGCGGCGAAGACAGCAGCTTCAGCACCTTCTCAGTGCTCGATTGGGATTACTCCAATATTGCCCTGAGCGCCAGCGTTGGCGATAAGGTGGCCGTAACTTACAGGCTCGGCCTGGATGATTTCGTGGCTGGAGAGACTCCGTACACTCGTGAGGCCTATGTCAGCCTGCTGAACGTAGCCCCTGCCATAAGCGCCATCAAGGTTGGTGAATTCACCTTCCCCTTCGGCGCTCAGGAGTGGTTCGGTTACTACAAGAGTGACGTCACCTATATCACTGCTACCGGCACGGGCGTTGGAATTGACGGCAGTTTTGCTCCGATAGATTACAAACTGGCCGTTATGAATCCCACCGATCTGAACGGCAACGATAGCTACGCGCAGGGTACCGATAAGCCCATCTGGGCCAAGGTTTCCACCGATCTGGGTGTGGTCAATGCCGGTGTCTCCTATGTCAAGCAGGGAGACAGCAATTCATTAGGTGTGGATGCTGCCTTTGATGCCGGCATAGTTGGTGTCAAGGCGGAGTACATCACTACCAACAACTTCTTCGGAGACGATCTGAAGCTGATCTTTGCCGGCGCTACCGTCCCGGTGTCCGGTCCGCTCTCGGTCTTCGCCAAGTACTACAATGTCAGTGGAGATATCACCGGTGACGCTCTGGCCTTTGGCGCTGATTACGCCATAACCAGCAATGCTGTGTTGCGTATAGAGCATATCAACGATGATAACGACATCTGGGCGCCTACCGGAACTGAAGCGCAATTGCGCGTCAGCTTCTAAGGCAAATTAATATGTAGAGATAACAGAGGCGTCGGCAATTGTCGACGCCTCTGTTTATGCCCTCAGTAGTTCATCCATCATATCGATAAGGGCTTGCTATAATAGATAAAATATGCTAAAACGATAGTTAAGATGTTTACTGTTCGTAATCCGTGGGGCGAGGAAAGGAGGTGGAAATCCTTGGATGCCTTGCACGGGTGCAAGAGCGGTGAATAGGGGACCTGGCACAGGCAGGTCCATGAGAGAAGGACCGATGGGGGAAGGATAAGGGAAGGCGAGGAAACAAGGATACTCGTTTGAAGTTCCCTTCCTTCTGGTCCGAGTAAAGAAAAGACCAAGGAGGAAAACAATGAAAAGAATAGTATTAGCGATAGCCCTGGTGGCTCTGTTTGCAGTGCCTGCCATGGCTCAGGATGTCAACGTAGACATTACCGCCAGTGGTGAGTTCTGGGGCACCTTTGTAGCACCTTCCGGTGACGAAGGCAGTTTCTTCGAAGATTTCTCACCCTTTGGACCGTCCAGCTTTTTTGAGCACCCCAACGAGTACACTTTTGCCACGGTGAACGGCAAAGTCGGGAACAACCTGGGTTTCACCTATACCTATGATGTGAGCTTCCAGGAAACAGATCAGGCCTACGGCTCATATCTGCCGAACGCCGGTCTGGTGAACGAAGTCAGAGCCGGAAAGTTCAAACTGCCGATAGGCTTGAACGAGTATATTCTTTCCTTTGCCGATGGTGTGGCTCTGCTGGGCAAGGTAGGCGCATTCGATTACAACCTGGCCATGACCGATTCCATCGTCGATGGTATCCCCGGTGATTCCGATACCGCTGTCAACCTGAAGCTCAATACCAATATGCGGCTGGCCAGAGTAGGTGCCACCGTTTACCATGAATCCGATAGATTGGATCTCTTTGGTGTCGATCTGGCCACCGGTATCGGCCCGTTCGGCTTTGGCGGGGAGTATAACTTCCTCAATGTTACGGATGTTATTAACGTCAAAGAGAAGATGCTGTATGTGTATGGCGATTACGCCTATACTCCTAAGACGACCTTCTTCGTGAAATACTACAACGTTTCGGCTGTGGGCGATACCGTTGACGGCAATAAAATCGGCGTTGCCTACACTGTCAGCGACAATACCACCCTGCGCCTGATGTTTGGTAACGGCGAGGTAGTCGACAGAGGCTTTGAAGCCGCTCTGAAGACCACGTTCTAAGCAAAAGATAACGCGTTTAAAAACCCCCGGGAAACCGGGGGTTTTTTTTATGTCCGCCCGATGCTAAAATCAATATGTATTACCGGATGCAGGAGTTATATATGAACGAGCATAGATCCCAGGATAGCAACCGCGGCGGAAAGCCGGGTTTGCCGCTTATCGTCCCGGTTATTATGATAGCCCTGTCGTTTATCGTAGCCCTTACGGTTCTGGCGGGAAGATGGTCCGCAGAGCGGAACAACCGTATTGTTTCTCTGGCGGTGGACTGGAACTCCATCAAGGATGCTCTGGGCGGGAACGAGAAGAGCCTGGAAACGGCCCTGGATATGATGCGCCGCAATAACCTGCGCACCATCGCCCTCAGCGAACCCACTATCGGGGATCTTATGGAGGACGGAAGAGTCTTTCTAACCACGCCCGGGATCGTGGCCGGCCACAGCGATCCGATGGGGCGGCTCTTCCTGGGCACCTACGACCAGGCTCTCTATCGGCAGATGGTATCGGCGCTGCGGCGTAAATGGTCTCCGTCTCTGATCACGGGCCGGGAAAGCCGTGTTTACTATGCGGGGCTGACGGGCAGACTGGAAAGCGTGACCCCTCTTGGGATAGGTATTCTTTCGGAAGAGAGCGGCTATCTGTTATCCCGGGGATTCGAGATAATTCCACGCTTCTATAACTATCCGTCGATGCAGGCGGATGATCTGGAGGCAGACCTTGCCGGTCTGGCCGGATACAAGTTCAATGTCGTTATCTTCGGCGGCGAAGAAGTTATGGGCTACACTAAGCTCGTGCCGCAGACCGCATCCGCGTTGCGGGCTAAGGGCCTGCGCTTCGGGCAGGTGGAGTTCTCCAAACAGAAGGGCGAGGAAGCTCTGGCACGACTTATGAAGGGCGAGGTTATCAGGGTGCACAGTATAGCGCCCGATGAGATGAAGAGCATGCCTCCCACCCAGGCTGTGGATCGCTATGTTCGTGCCGTTCAGGAGAGGAATATCCGGCTCTGTTATCTGCGTTTCCTGCCCAATCAGGCCGGCCTGGATCCGTTGGCCAGCAATATGGACTATCTGTTGTCTATAAAAAGACGGTTGTTGAGTATGGGATATGATATCGGGCGCCCGGCTACGTTGCCGGTTCTGCGCTCAGGACTGGTATTTCCGGGCAGCAATGCAGTTATTCCCTGGCTGTTGTCGCTGGGGATTCTGGCGGCGCTGGCCTTTCTCCTGAGGTATCTGAACATCGATTTGCGTTTCTGGCAGCTTGCCGTTCTGGCGCTGCTCTTGCTGCCGATAGCGGTGGCGGCGCCGATGCTCTTCCGCAAACTGGGGACGCTGGGTGCGGCCGTGGTCTTTCCGTCTCTGGCGCTGGCTTTTTTAAGTGAACGTTTGAAACATTATTCTCCGAACACAATGCAGGGTTATCAGAACTTCAGCCTTCAGCCTTCAGCCTTCAGCCTGCCGTCCGGGGCGCCGGCGGCGCTCCGGACGGCGCTGTCCACTCTGTGGACAGCCTCCCTGATAACGGTGATCGGGGCACTTATAGGAGCAGGGCTGATGGCTGACAGGAGCTTCATGCTGGGTATCGACAGGTTTGCCGGCGTCAAGCTGGCCCATCTGCTGCCGTTGCTGGTGGTCGTTTATCTGTTGTTTCGCGATAACATGGAGAATATCTCGTCATCCCGCCGGCAAATATGGCGATCGCTGTCGGACAGGCCGCTGCTCTGGGGACAGGCTGGATTGATTGGGCTGGTAGCCGTGGCCGGATTGTTTTATCTTATGCGTACCGGCAACGACAGCAGCGTGGCGGTCTCCGGTCTGGAACTGAAAATCAGATCCGTGCTGGAGAAGCTGCTGGTGGCGCGTCCCAGGACCAAGGAGTTCCTGATAGGTCATCCGGCGGCGCTGCTGGCTCTGGGCACGGCTTTTCTTCCGGGGTTGGGCAATATACGCCCGTGGCTGCTCTTTATAGGAGCGGTCGGTCAGATATCCCTTTTCAACAGCTTCTGCCATATTCATACTCCTTTATCTTTTACATTGCTCAGGAGTTTCAACGGCCTCTGGCTGGGCAGCCTCATAGGCACAGTCGTTCTTCTGACGGTTGCATACGCTCAAACGAGGCGTGAAAGCTGATGAAGCGACAGCGACTGGTCGTATCGGGCTTCTACGGAGCCGGCAATGCCGGGGATGAGGCCATACTGGATGCCATGATCACTTCGATTCGCAAGTTGATGCCCGATGCGGTTATCACGGTACTCTCTTTCGATCCGGCCGGCACGGCCGGGCAGTACGGAGTGGAAGCCGTGTCTCGCTACAGCCCGGGAGCGGTTATATCCGCTTTACGGCGAGCCGATCTGCTGATAAGTGGGGGGGGAGGGTTGCTGCAGGACATTACCGGCCCATCCAGCGTGCCCTATTATCTGGGGCTGGTGGCTCTGTCCCATCTTGTCGGCACGCCGGCGGTCATGTTAGGCCAAAGTATCGGTCCGCTGAACAGATCGGTGACGCGGCTTCTGGCCCGGCTGCTTCTGCCTCTTGCTTCTCGTGCCGTGTTGCGGGATGAGGCTTCGGCTCTGCTTCTGGCCGGGTTGGGCTATCCCCGGGATCGCATCAGGGTGACTGCAGATCTGGCCTATGCCGGTATAGCCCCGGATAAGGAGGATGGAAGACGGCTGCTGGAGGCCGACAACTTCGATTGCCGGCAGCCCTGGATAGCCGTATCCCTGAGGCCATGGGGAGATAACCGTCACCTGTCCGTTGCCGGCAGGGCGCTGGGCAAGTTTGCCGTCGCCTCCGGCTGCAGGCTGCTCTTTATGCCGTTTCAGGCGTCACAAGACAGAGATGCCTGCCGGGAAGCGTGTCGTCATGCGGGCACGGGACATGTGTTTGGCAGGGATGTCTCTTCCGCCGATCTCAAGAATATCATTGCCGGAGCGGATTTTCTGGTCGGCATGCGTTTTCACTCGCTGATATTTGCCGCCATGGGAGCGGTGCCTGCGCTGGCCCTGGAATACGATCCCAAGGTAGCGGCGGCTGTCGACCAGTTAGGCATTCCTACGGCCGGCAGAGTCGGTGAATTGGAAGAGAGCGGTCTGTTCATTGCCCTGCAGGATGCATGGGGGAAGCGCGAAGCAACGGTCTCCCGGCTTGAAAATCTGGCTGCAGAGCTTCGAAATCGTGCCGAGGCCGGTATAGCGGAAGTAATCAGCATTTGAGCTGGGTCGCTTGTTTGTTGTTGCCCCATAAGGGGTATGCTATAATGCAGGCTGTTGCGGGTCGGGGGCACTCATACAGACAGGAGTAACGGTTAAATTGGGAGGCTGACGGTGGATATCCGTGTGCTTTCTCAAGGTGGGAGGGAAAGATTGTTTAGTATAAGACGTCTTCACCTGTATATTGCGGTTTCATTTCTGCTTCTGTGCGCTACGGCGCAGAATGTGCAGGCTGCGCTGCCTGGAAGAGACTACGTTCCAGGCGAGGTATTGGTACGCTTCCGCGACGGGGTTGCGGAAACCAGACGCAATGAGATTGTAAAGCGTACAGGCGCACAGAGCAGCAGCCTGTCGCAGATAAATGCCGTCAGGCTGCGTCTGTCGGCAACAAGAACGGTGGAGCAGACGGTGTCTTCACTGGAAAACGATCCCGACGTGCTTATAGCTCAGCCCAACTATATCTATCATACTATGGCCGCTCCGAACGATCCCTATTTTGTGGACGGCCAGCAGTGGAATATGACGGCTATCGGCATGCCGGCCGCCTGGGATATCGACAAGGGAGAAACAGCCATAATCATCGCCGTCGTCGACAGCGGAGTTGATCTGGATCATCCCGATCTTCAGAGCAAATTGACACCGTCTTCATCCTGGCGTGACTATATTGATAGCGACAGCCTCCCCGAAGATGAATTCGGCCACGGCACGCACGTGGCCGGCATAGCCGCGGCTGCCACCGATAACAGCCTGGGAGTAGCCGGCGTCGCCTGGCAATGCAAGATAATGCCCGTAAGGGTTCTTGATGACGAGGGCTCCGGCACAACTATCGGTATAGCTGCCGGCATTGACTGGGCCGTGAATCACGGCGCCGACGTTATCAACCTCAGCCTGGGTGCTTCATCATCCGATTCCATACTTCTATCGGCAGTTACAAGAGCGTATAATGCCGGCGTGGTCCTGGTGGCGGCAGCCGGTAACAAGAAGGATAATGAGATCGACCGTCCGTTCTATCCGGCTGCCTATTCGCAAGTTATAGCCGTGGCCGCCACCAACAGTTCCAACATCGTGCCGACGTTCTCGGTCAGGGGCGATTATGTTGATGTGGCTGCTCCCGGCGTCAGCGTCATAAGCACATATCTATCCGGGACCTATAGCCAGCTATCCGGCA
>JAQVUQ010000073.1 GCA_028699365.1 bacterium
GTAACAGTAAAAAGCTGGAATACAACGAGCGATTCTATGTGCCGTGCGAGATCAAATGGTTGTTGAAAACTCTTGGATGCAAGAAGATAGATATCTTCGGTGCCAGACTGGGAGCTTTTTCCAGGGATGATAAACTGACAACGAACGATTTCGAGATGCTGGTGATTGCAGATTTGCTGGATGTAAGGTCGATAAAGCCATAGAAATGATGCTGCGATATCACACCAAAGCGGAACATTCAATTAATTGACCAGTCTAAGTTCCGTTATCACAGCGATGGCTTGAAAGTCTTTGTCTGTTGTAAGCAGAGAACAATCATGCGCCATGGCTAAACGGGCGATAAGTGCGTCTATCGTGCCTACTTGTATGCCTTTGCGCCGGCAGCGGTTTCTTAACTCGGCGGCATGGATGTGATCGTCAAGATCAGGAACAAGCAGTGGCAAAGACGACAGCTTTTCGATGATCAGCCTTCTGTCCCTGGGGCCGGAAAATCCCTGAAGAAGTTCTTGCAGAATAACACCTGTGATCACCACAAGATCGTTTTGTGCCAGAAGGCGCCCAAGAACGGTTACAGCCGGGATATTTCCGGGATTGTCCCGTCTGAGAGCCAGAGACCAGACGGAAGTATCTACAAGCACTCTCATCCTCTTGACCGTTCTTTCTTATAATCATATTCTGGATTCCATTCCAGCTTGCCGAACAGCTCAGGTATTTCACTCTGTCTGTGCCGGTGAATGTATTCGGCCAGGGCTTCATTTACCGTTGCCTTTTTCGTCTTATGCCCGCCTATCTTCTGTGCTTCCTCAAGAAGGTTGTAGTCGATATCCAGATTACTTGCCATGATGTGTCACCTCCTACACATAAGTATACACAATATGATTGCTATTTGACAAGTAAAAAATTCGGTAACAAATATGCTCTGCCAAACGTATTATTAAACAGAAGGGGTTATTACTGTCAGTGTGGAAAAGTTTATAGATTATGGCATTGCCTTTCTTAATCATATTTATAGCTGTCGCCTTTATACGGTATCTTATATGGGAGGCAAACCGCCTGAAGCGAAATGCCCGTCTTCTTTACGTTGCGACAGGGACTACGGCTATTATCATTATCTGCCGGCAGGCGCATCTGCATTCACTGTTTAAATAGGCTACGGCTTGCCCTCTATTGCCAGGCAGCGCTGGATAGCGGACGGAAGTGACTCGGTCATGTATAGAGGGAGCGAAAGGAGTCTGTATCGGACCTGCTCGCCGGTTGTCGTTCGTATGTCCAAATCCTGAACCGAGGGTGGATTGGCATCCAGCCGCACCGCCAATGGCAGTTGTTTGCGTTGCATGAACGCATGCAGCGATTTCATGGACCCTGCGCTGCCTGCCTTAACTTCAACGGGAAGAATATGGCGCCCTTGTTGCAGAACGTAGTCTATTTCACCCTGTCGTCCCCCGGTTTGCTGCCAGTAGAACAAACACGGGTCCTCCCATGCCTGGAACAGGCAGCGCAGGTGCTGTCCTACAAACTGCTCTGCCAATCCTCCCTTGTTGGCCCATACCGTTTTCGCCAGATCGCGAAAGTCGAGACGGGACAGGCCCAGTTGCACGGAGCTGAGTCCAATGTCCGCCATTATTATTTTGAACAGAAGAGGGTTGCTCTCGGCGCCCAACGGCAAGCCGTTGGCTGCAGTATGCTCAACCCTGTGACAGACCCGAGCCAAGGTCAGCAATTCGATGGCCCGCTTGATATCACGATGGCTGGCCTCCACATTAACGTGGCTGTACACAAAGCGATTACCAAGCTGTCGCGGCACGGCGTCCATGACACGACGAAGCATATCCGGAGGCACACGATCCTTGTACTTATTGAAATCATCCCGGTAGGTGGCGACCAGATCGCGCTGGAGCTGCAAGCGTCGGTCGTCATTGCGGTGCTCTATCCATTCCTCTACGACCTCAGGCATTCCTCCCACCATGCAGTATTCGGAGAACAACTCCAGTGATCGTTGGTGCAGGCGGAGGCTGAGGAATCCGGTTTCGCCTGCTGCAGACAGCGCTGCATGCAGTTTTTCGTTCCCCGATGCATCGAGGAGTTCGAAAAAGGAAAGCGGTTCGACATGACAGAACGTAATTCGTCCTACCGGCATACTGAAATCATGTTCCCTTAAAGTGAAGTCCAATAGAGAGCCGGCGGCTATCACCGGCAGCTCCGGAAGCTCCTCCCAAAACCAGCGCAGCGAAGCCAGCAAAGCGGGAACCGCCTGAATTTCATCCAGGAAAAGAATGGATGTCTCTAACCGGATGTCCACCCCTAAATCTGCTTCCAGATCCGATATGATCCGTCTCGGGTCGTTGGATGCAAAATGTACGGCAAGCTCAGGTCTCTTCTCCAGGTTCAGTTCGACAAGCTTCCTCGAGTGACACTTTGCCAGGTTGCGGACCAGCCATGTTTTGCCCACCTGTCGAGCACCACGCATGATTAAAGGCTTGTGGCTCGGGCTGATAAGCCAGTTGTCCAGAAAAGTTGAGACAGTTCTATTCATGAAAACAGCACTCCTGATGAGTTAATCCATAGAAACATGTTATAATATTTTTATGGATATGTCAAAAACAACGCGTTGTTTTTGACATAGAAGCACTGGAAACAGACTATGAATCTTCTCACGGTAAGAGTGGTCTGGAAGAGTTTCGTATCAAGGATGATACGTGAAGCAGAAATATATCATTATCTCGGTATTGCGTCCTGCAGGCTTGACCTTAAGGACAGAACGGTTTAAGCTTAAATGCGAAAAACAGGCTTGGTCTCAAACTTCCAAAAAGAGGAGGGACCATAGACGAGAGGTTTACTATCTTGCAACGTAAAGAGATCGAAACGAAGCTTGAAACGATGATAGGCTATGAGAGGCTGATGCATTCCATCGGCTCAGCCGATGTTGCCGCTGAGTTGGCCGTGATACACGGGTGCGACAGGGAGAAGGCGGAGATGGCCGGGTTGCTGCACGATTGCGCCAAGGCCCTTACTCACGGAGAGCTGATGGAACTGGCCTCTGCCGGGGGACTGACAATCGATGAGGCGGAGAGGTTGGAACCCGGTTTACTCCATGCCCCGGTAGGTGCTATAATTGCCAATAAGAGTTTCGGCGTGGAAGACAGGGATATCCTGAGAGCAATAGCAGGCCATACAACGGGAGACAGGGATATGACCTGTCTGGATAAGATAATATATCTGGCGGATGCCATCGAGCCGGGACGAACCTTTCCCGGGGTGGAAGAACTTCGGGAACTGAGCCGCCGTGACCTCGACGAAGCTGTTCTGGTGCTTCAGGAGAGGACAATAAATCGCCTGCTTCATAAGAGAGCCATTATCCACAGCCGGACCATTGCTGCCAGGAACGATCTGTTAAGACGACGCTTAACAGATCAGGCGCATAGACTTCAGACTTAGTTAACCGGAGAGACTAATGGTTGATCAGAACAGCGACAACAAAGCTTTACGCCGCAAAGATAAGCGGGATATCGTAGACAACCTCATTCTCATCGCTATTGCCGCCATCCTGGTAGTATTAGCGGTTCAGGCCTACTCGCTGTGGAAGGGTACCAAGGGGCCCATCGCCATATTCAATCCGCCGTTTCAGGGCAAGAAAGAGTTCACTATCCTTCTTGTCGGTGTGGACGGAGTCAAGGAGCATCAACGGACGGATACCATAATGCTGGCTCGTATGAACCTGGAGACCAGGCATATGGGGATACTCTCCATCCCCCGGGATTCCAGAGTCGAGATACCCGGGTACGGCACGGAGAAGGTCAATGCGGCTTTTGCACACGGCGGTATCGAGTTAACCAAGGAGACTCTCAAAAGTGTAATAGGCCTTCCGGTGGATTACTACATTACTGTCAACTTCGAAGGTTTCAAATCATTTATCGATGCTCTGGGCGGAGTGGATGTGGTCGTAGACAAGAGAATGCGCTACCGCGACCGGTCCCAGAATTTAAACATAGACCTTCAACCGGGTCCGCAACATCTCAACGGCGAGCAAGCCATGGGGTTTGTCCGGTTCCGTCATGACGTGATGGGTGATATCACCCGCATCGGTCGCCAGCAGCAATTTGTCAAGGCTGTCAGCAAGCGCTTTATGTGCGCATACAATATAGCCAGGATGCCTTCTTTGCTGGAGCAGCTCCGGGATAATGTGGAAACCGATATGCCGACCAAGGATCTGATTGCTCTGGCCAAGATCGTGAAGAAAGAGGATCAACTGGCGATGAAGTCCGCCACTCTTCCCGGTGTTCCGACCAATATCGGAGGGGTAAGCTTCTGGCAGATAGATCCCGAGGCGGTGTACAAGACGGTCAACGATACCTTCTTCCCGCCGTCAACAGACGAAAAGAAAGGCGCCCAAAGTCAGGTGGGCGTGGAAGTATTGAACGGATGCGGTATAGCAGGCATGGCCGATCAGGTTGCAAAAGCCCTCACCGATAAGGGATACGGCATCCATAAAACAGGCAATGCCGATAACTTTGATTACCGCTCGTCCAAAGTCGTGGTCAGCAGGTCGGCGACCAGAGAGGGGCGTCGTATCTGCAGTCTTCTGAGTATAAAGGATATGCAGGTCGACAAGAAGAAGGACGGCATAACCGTTATCGTAGGATCCG
Organism: bacterium; assembly: GCA_028699365.1. Lineage (GTDB taxonomy): Bacteria > UBP13 > UBA5359 > UBA5359 > UBA5359 > UBA5359. The sequence continues at coordinate 4,644 of JAQVUQ010000073.1, forward strand.
ATTACTGCCCCTGACCCATAATGAATACTACTGAACAGCTAACAGGCTAATGAGCTAAACACCTGGTTGCAGGAGCCTAATAGTGACCAAATTCCAGATTCCGGATATATTTCTGCTGATCGGAGTGGCGTTTTTGTCGGCTTCGATCACGGTTTTGTACTTGCGACGATTCTCCGGGAGAAGAACTTCCGTTTTGCATGCAACCGATAATCCGTCCGAAGCCGAAGCCGTATTGCGCCTGATGTTCTCGGATGTGATCGATCCCTCAAAAGAGTCCGAGCTCCAATTGCAAAAGAGGGTTGGGGAGTCGGGGGTTCTATTCAGCCTGGGACGAGCGATTTCCCGCTCGGCGGATAGAGAGCACGTCGTACAGGCGATTATCTCTCATGTTATGCATATGATGCAGGTCAGAATGTGCATCTGCTTCAGATACGACGAATCCGGAAACGTAATCGATATCGACGGGTATCACGGCTTGAGCGGTTCCTTTCTATCCACCTGCCGCTCGTGTCCTCCTGATGAAATAGTGGGTACGGCTATCCGCGAGCGCCGCATGGTCACGGCATGTTCCGGTGATGAACTGATGACCGGTAAACGAGATCTTTACGCGGCTGAAGGTATAACCGAGGCCCTTGTCGTGCCGCTCATATATGACGGCAAACCCATAGGTGCGCTGGCGGTGTACGCCGGTGCCGGGGATGCAGCCTTCAGTCCCGAGACCGGCAGGCTGCTGAACATAGTAGCGCATCAGGCTGCCCAGGCTGTCAGGAATACCGTTTTATGCTCGGATCTGGAGATGAAGACCCGGCAGACCTCGGCCCTGAGCGATATTTCCGGCGCTATAAATTCCATGATGACGCTGGAAGCCATCATGCAGAAGATACTATGGTCCATAACATCTCTTTTTGAAGCTCGCGCCTGCCTTGTTTTTCTGTTTGACGAGGGCGAGGAATTGAGGCTGGATTCATACTGCGGCTATACCGTGGACAATGTGCCCGAAGCCCCGATCAAACGAGGCGAAGCAGTTACGGCCGCCCTGGCCACAGGCAGCCCTCAGTTGGCCGGCCGTGAAGAAGCACCGGAGATATTCGATCTCATCAGTTATCCGGACGGTTGTTCTGCCGTGCTGCTGCCTCTGGCCATTAAGAACAGACCTACGGGCCTCATGGCCATTATCCTGCCCCTGGATCGCCCGGTGGGAGCGGACGACAAAACTCTCATGGTCACTTTTGCCACGCAGGTGACTATTGCCATAGAAAACAATCAGCTTTACGACAGCATGGAACATCGCATTAACGAATTGACCACATTGGTGCGCGTGGTGGCCTCCATAGCTTCCACGCTGGATTTGAAGTTCGTTCTGGACACGATAGTTCAGTTGGCAGCCCATGTCATGAACGGTGTTCTCTGCTCCATTAGACTTATCGATGAGGATAGCGGCGCATTGAAGATATTCTCCAGCCTGGGCATGAGCGCAGACCTGTCCAGGGTATACGGTGACCGGAGCAGCGGGGAGGCCCTGAGCATCAGCGTAATTGAAGACGGCAGGCCGGTTATAGTTCCCGACGTTGCCGCGGATCCGCGCCTCACGGCGCAAAGGCCGGACGATTGCCACGGTTTGCGCTCCTACCTGGGCGTGCCTCTCATCTGCCGGGGCGAGACTATCGGTGTGCTGGAGATCTATTGCCGCCATAAGAAGCAGTTCAGCGAAGCGGAGGTCAGGCTGTTCTGGGCCTTTGCCGATCAGGCGGCCATTGCCGTACATAACGCCAGGCTCTTCGATCAGGTGCAGAATTACTCCCGGCAGTTGAGTGTGATCATGCAGGAGGTTCACCATCGCGTCAAGAACAACCTTCAGGCGGTAGCGGATCTGCTGTCGCTGGAGATGCTTCAGGTTGCCGGCAGGCCTTCCCACGAGGTTCTGCGCAACAGCATCAACAGAGTCAAGAGTATCGCGGCCGTTCACGATCTGCTGTCGCACGAAGATGTTGAATTGACGGATATAAAAGATATTGCTCAGAGGATCGTGGATATCGCCGGAGATATGGCGGATCCCGGCAGAACAATACGCTTCAGCGTCATAGGCGACAGGGTGTTCCTGCGCTCCAAGCAGGCTACCTCTCTGGCGCTGGTATTGAACGAGTTGCTGATAAACGCCATCAAACACGCTTTCGACGGCAGAGAAGAAGGACGAGTCGAAGTTGATATGAGAGAGGACGACAAGGCAGTTTCCCTGGTGGTGAAAGACGACGGGCGGGGTGTTCCCGAAGGTTTCAAGCTTGATTCCCACAGCAACCTCGGCTTGCAAATCGTCCGTAATCTGGTGGAGCGCGACTTGCGCGGCAGCCTGACATATTATAATGATCAGGGTGCGGTGTGGTGTATAAGGTTCGTTAAGGACTTGAAGGAGGAGAAATTCGCTGTTTATGGGACTGAAAGTAGTCATAGCTGACGATGAAGCAATAAGATTGATGACGCTTAAAGCTCAATTGATCAATCTGGGGCACCAGGTTGTCGGTGATGCTTGTACCGGCGAGGAAGCTGTAGATCTGATAGTCGAGACATCACCCGATCTGGCCATCATGGATATCAGGATGCCCGGTATGGATGGTATCTCGGCTGCCCGCAAAATTATGGAGATCCATCCGGTCCCCATAATCATGCTCACAGCCTACAGCGAACGCGAACTGGTCAAGGCTGCTACTGATGCAGGAGCATTCGCCTATCTGATAAAGCCCGTATCGGAGCAGGATCTGATGCCGGCCATCGATATGGCCATTTCCCGCTTCAGGGAACTGGATGTCCTCAGGCGTGAAGTCGGCAATCTTAACAAGGCTCTCGATGTGAGGTCCGATGTCGAAAAAGCCAAAGGCATCCTCATGGAGCGGTGCCGCGTGGGTGAAGAGGAAGCCTTCGACATGCTTCGTAAGCGGAGCAGCCAGGAAGGCATGAAAGTAGTCGATATCGCCCGCGCCATAATTACGGCGCACAAGCTGTTCTAGTTTTCATTCTGGAAACTAGAACAGCTTAGGCTGAAGGTAAATAGGCTGAAGGCTGAAGAAGAACGCTCAAGCATAAACTGATAGCTTTTAGACAGAGAAGCAATCCTGAAAAAAGACTAAAGGAGTATGCCCGAGCGTAAACTACTTCAGCCTTCAGTCTTCAGCCCTCAGCCTAATATATGCTACAACAAGAGGCTGCCAAGGCACTGGCAGCCTCTTGTTGTTTCGGCGCTTGAAATGTATAATTATAAACGTAAAACATATACATTTTCGGCAGAGGACGGCTTGAAACCGTTCCCTGCATAACGGGGGACAAGCAAGTGGACGACGTTGTAAAAATCATGGATATGGAGAGAGCTTTTAAAGAAGAGGAACTGACCAGACCTTTCGATCGCAGGGATATCAAATCCCGCGACGGCGCTTACGGGAAAAAGCTGGATTATGTGGAAGGCCATAAGGTTATCGAGCGATTGAACCGAGCCACAGGAAACCGGTGGAGCTCCGAAGTTATATCCGTGCAGAAGCATCAGGCGGAAAAACATACCGACAAACGTACCGGAGAGAGTGTTGCTTACCCGTCTTACTGGTCGGCCCTGGTACGTCTGACCATACTGTCGATGGGCAGTCGTATGCAGGTCGGCACTAAAGCCATAACCGGCAACGAGGAGAACGATATCAAAGGTGCCATAACGGACGGCCTGAAAAAGGCGGCTACACTCTTCGGCGTCGGTCTGGAGCTGTATGAATCCGATGATGAAGAAACCGACGTGCGTCCGGCAGCGGAGCCCGGGCGTCAGGTGGAACAGGACAGGATGACCGAAGGACAGCGCAAGCTTCTCTTCACTATCTGTGAGGAGATGGGTATTCCCGAAGAGAGCCGGCATGAACATGTGGAGGCCAAGCTGGGGGTAGACCTGGAGCATGCTACACGAGGCATGGCTACTATAGCTATCCAGGAACTCAAGGCTGAGAAACGCCTTTTGCGTGTTAGTTGATTGAAGTCTTTTTGGCTTCAAAATTGCAGGTAGTTGCGGTAGTTGAGCTCTCTGCCGCTTTCTCAGTCTGCATGTTTGCAATCCGGACTGCGGCCTCAGGCTCGGCATGCGGCGTAATCCCTGAGAGGGATAGCCGTCAGGAGGTGCCGGATGGACAAACAGATGGATCTTAAAGTCGAGGTTGCCTATGAAGAAGGCAATCCCTATGTCAGCCTGTCGGGTGAAATGGACGTCTACACTTCACCCAAGGTCAAGCAGACTGCCCTGAATCTGATTGCAGAGGGTAAGCATCATTTGATCTTTGATCTTACCCGGGTCGATTACATAGATACCGCCGGCCTGGGTGTGCTGGTGGGTATTCTGAAAAGAGCCAGAGAGGTTGGCGGCAGTGTCGAGCTCTGTTACTCGGATCAGGTAAAGAAGGTCTTTGAAATAACCGGGCTTAATAAGATATTCAGTATTCGCGAATAAATCTCTTTTCTTTTGCAGGAAATTCAGATTTTACGTCGAATAGTATAAATTGTTAGTCTGGAATCGAATATGGGCACTCATGACGCGGGTGCCGGCTTGTGAAGGCCTTGATGATCGCCTTCTCCATTTATTTTGGGGGCGGTCTTTTTTTTTGCCCGCTCCAGTAAAAAACGGAGGTAATATCATGACCCTTTCCTTTCCCTTGAGCATATCTGTTTCCGGAGAATCCGTATCGCGAGTCGAATTGAAAGGCGAGTTGGACGTCTATACCGCTCCCAAGCTCATTGCGGTCCTGAGCGATCTTCTGGAGCAGGGATGCGGCCGTATCGTCATAGACCTGAGCCGGCTGCAGTTTATCGATAGTGTCGGTCTCGGCACTCTCATAAAGTATGACAGGGAAGCTGCCGGGACAGGCGGCGGTCTGGTGCTGATGGATCCCAGTGCCCAAGTACGAAAGGTGCTGAGAATAACGGCCCTGGATCAGCACTTACGGATAGAATTTACCGGCAGTGTGAACAGGGACAGGGTTTGCTTGATGAGGGAGGCAGGATATGCCTGAGACAGCAATATCCCTGCGCGGAGTAGACAGCGAGGCTATGGTACTCTGTGACAGTGGAATGAACTCATTCCTGAAGCTCGATATAATACTCTTTTACCATAACAAGCAATTGACC
>JAQVUQ010000074.1 GCA_028699365.1 bacterium
GGCATATGCTGGAGGATCTGCCCGACTGCCGCAAAGTGATGAACATTGAAGATTTGATCCAGGCCGGACGGGGTATTATGCCGGGCGGAGACAACTCCCTGTATAGCCAGGCCATTGACAGGGGATTATAGGTATGGTAAAAAGTAGTTAGGACCATATAATAGCAGGTTAATAGCAGCAAACCGTATCTGTGATCCGTTTTTCGAGCTTCGGCAAAGCATCATAAAAGATTATGATGCCAACTTTGGGAGGAGTGGTTAAGGTGAAAAAACGAGGGTTTACACTGATAGAACTGCTGGTCGTAATCGCAATAATTGCCATATTGGCAGCTATCCTGTTTCCCGTCTTTGGGAACGCCAGGAAGAAGGCCAGGCAGGCTACCTGCGCCAGCAACATGAAGCAGTTGGGGCTGGCTTTTCAGATGTATCTGCAGGATTGGGACGAGACCTTCATACCCTGGACGAGGACGGGTGACTCCGAGCAGGTATGGAACTGGGAGGTAGGGCTGTATACCTCCAAATATGTTCCCAATGCAGCCGTCTTTGTCTGTCCCGAGGCTATCGGTGTCCACTTCCGGGCCGATACCTTTACTAATGTGCCTTTCCCGGTGACAAACTTCTATTACTCCAGCTACGGCTACAACTATCTGCACATAGGCACCAGCTACAGATATACCAGCCCGTTTGCCATAGCCAGTCCGGCCGCGCATATGAGCGATATCGCCAGGCCGTCGGATACGGTGTTGATAGGCGAGGTTAAACTGTGGAACGTTGGTGCGTCCCGCTGGCAGGGAGCGGTAAGGCTGGATGACGGTAAAAGCGGTGGCGCACCGGCTTATCGCTTTGATGATCGCCACAGTGCAGGCTCCAATGTTCTCTGGGTCGACGGGCATGTAACCTGGGTTAACAACGCCTATGGAACTATCCAGCATGGGGATGCCGGATCCGGCACGGCTGAAAAGTTTGACCGTAACTAGGCTGCAACGTCACGGAAGTGATCCGATGGCTTGGAATACTTTGTCTTGAGGTGAATGATGCGTAAGTTGTTATTACATTTGCTGGCGGCATTAGTTCTTTGTGCAGGGAGCCCGGCATCCGCTCTGTTGGCGGAAACGGCCCCTGCCGGAGCCGCCGGCGCAGCTCCGTGGGGAGCGCTCTGGCGAAAGCCTGCTGCCGGCAGGACGCTTGTCTTTCCCAGGAGCCAGGTAAAGTACGGTCTCTATCAGAATTACTACCGTCGCTGGCTGGACAGGCCTCTGCTGCACGATACTTCGCTGCGCGAGTATGTTGAAACTTCTACGCACGCCATGAAATACCCCGGTTACGCCCGTGAGATGAAAATAGTGCGCGATCTCTACGACGCCGACGGGCTGGCTCAGATTCTGGCCGGCAATATGGGCTACGGATTGCCGGCCTTTGAATTCGCCGACCGGGCCGGTGTGGACGGCTTTCAGGTGCTGCCCGAGTTCTCCGCCATAAAGAGCGATAATGAGGATGCCATGCGCAGCCGGGTCATTGAAACCGCGCTGGCATCGCGCAGTGCCGTAAGGCTTAACGGCAAAATACTGATCACCTCCTACCTGACCATGAAGGCGGAGGAGTGGAAGACGACCCTGGATATGCTGCGGGTTAAGCACGGCGATGTCTTTATCTTCCTGCCCCAGCTTAATCTCCCTGACCAGACGAGATTTTTCAACGCCTTCGACAATAACGGGGGGCGTCTGCCGGAGGCGGAGCGCCTGATTCTCAAATCTTACTACGCCTCCTTTCTGGAGGTGTGCGACGGCATTTATGTCGAGCCTGCTGCACAGGCATTCATCCTTCGCGAGGATTTCTTCAGGAAGGTTATAGTCGGGGTTATCAAGGAATTATACGCCGAGCCCCGCTTCAGCAAGAAGTACCTGGCCGCCAGTGCCGTTCTGGGGCATTTCAACGAGGGCATCGGGGCCGACTGGAGCGAGGATGCCACTAAGAGATTGCGGCGCACCTTCGAAGCGGCCATGCTTCTTTCTCCTGACGTTATCGTTATGCCGGAGTGGAACGAGGTCAATGAGAACACCTGTATCCAGCCGACCGTCTTCAACGGTTTCTCCACCCAGAGGATTATCAGGTATTACATGAGCCTGATCAAGAATACGGCCCCCAGGCCTAACCCGGGAGACGATCTCTCCTGCCCCGACTTCATCGTCACCCACCGCAAACAGTTCATGCTGGGTGAGCGGATAGACCTGGAGTTACTCTATGTGCCGGACGGAGTAAACAAAGATGCCCCGTACACCGTGCAACTGGCGTTGAAATCCCTTGACGGGCGGGTGCTGAAGAGCTTTGAGCCGGCCGTTTTCGACGGCAAATCTTTGCGGGACGTTACCTGTAGCGTGCCGGCGGAGGAATTTGCCGGTCAGCAGGTCCTGATACCTTCACTTACCGTAAAAACTGCCTGCGGGCGAGTGTTCAAATTCGAAGAGGGACTGCATCACATCGTGGTCAGGCCTACGTGGAACTGGGATCGCAAGTGGGTGCATCAGCCTTTGCGCGATCTTGTAATACCCCGGAAGGTGACCTTACGCTGGACGGAGATGTCCGAGCAATGGAAGAGCGTTGCCGCAGCGGAGCCGGGCCTGAAGATGCTGGAGGCCTCCTTTGCCTGCGACGAACCCCTGGCACAGGTTGAAGTGCTGGAGAATGATGATGTAGTCTACGCGGTGGACCCCGTCGATGAATTCAAGCGCAACGATCCAAAGACGGCGCTCTTCTTCCTTGAACTGCGCAGCCTGCGTACCCGAAGCGTTTTCGGCAAAGCCGCGCTGGAAGGCTCCGAAGGGGCATGCTGGCTGCGAGATGCCTTTGCCCTGCATCAGAAGGCGCCTTCTCCTCCGGCTGCAGGCAAGGTTCTGAAAATAAGCAGCAATGTAAACTGCTGGATTACCGGATGGTTCTTTACAATTCCCTGGGAGGATATGGAAAAAGCGGTCTTATCGGTGGATACGGATGCCGGTCGTCTGGCCGTGCCTTTAAGTAAAGTTGTGAACAGCGGCATCTACTCGGAGTCTTATAAGGGCGGCTTCAGCATAACGATCAGCCGCTACTATAAACAGCCCGATATACCGGTACATGTAAACGACAAGCAGGTCTCCTTTACGGCGCCGGTCAAGCCGGAGCTTTCCAACTCCGTATTCCACCTGCGGGCTGTCACCAAAAGCGGTAAGATCTATCGCAGCCGGCCGATTCTGCTGCCGCAGACCAGCGGCGGGGGCATGACTGATATAAACGTGTTCTCAGAGCGACTGGATAAGGGCATGGCACTCAAGGTGCCGGCAGGTCAGGTACCCTGCATAACGTATGACTTTACACCGGAATACGGCACCACCCTGCATACCGGCGCGGGGCGTACCTTCTGGGGCAATCTCGGCGGTTATGTGGATTCCTCCGTCGGCCGCGGCGGCGGTGAAGGCGGCACCAACGGTACGCCCTTCGCATTAGGGCGCAACTATCCTGCGGACGCGATGCAGACCGCGCCGCAATGGGTGCAGGAGGACGACCGCTGGCTGCTTCGCTTCGACGGCAAAGGCAGCCATATCATTCTTCCGTTGGAAACCCTGCCTTACCGCAGCGGCTTCAGGTTGCGCTTTGAGATCAGGCCGTCCGTTCTGAAGCCGGCGGTACTCTTTATCCACCACGGATACTATATCGGCTCTCTGTCGGTTAAGATGAAGGCCGACGGCACTATCTACGGCAGTTACTGCGACCGCTTTCTTAAAGTCCGCAACTTCGATGCCGGGTCTAAGGTCAGTGCCGGCAAATGGTCTACAGTGGAGATAATCTATGATCAGAACAGCCTTCAGGCCGGAGTCGACGGCAGCATCAGCCCAGTCTTCGCCTGTCCGGGCAGAGGGCTCTACCAGGGCACGGCCGTCTTCGGCGGCTTTGGCGGCGGTGACAAAGAAGCGAATTTTGTCGGTTCGACAGGATGGTTCGAGGGTGATCTGAGGGCTCTTGCCATAGATCATCGCCGTTAACGGCAAGGAGGAATCGTTTAAGACGGCGAATTAAGAGACCATGCGATTGATAAGGGGGGGGCAGAATTGAGAACAGACTTTACTTTACTCAAAGGCATAAGCCTTGACCGGGAATCTCCCTTGCCTCTTTATCAACAACTGGCGGCACAGATAGAGGATATGATAAGTAACGGCCGTCTCTCTCCCGGGGAAAGGCTGCCCAGCAATATGGATCTGAGCCGTATACTGGATATCAACTGCGAAACAGCCAATAAGGCGCTGGTACTCCTGAGCGATAAGGGTATGGTAGTCAGGCGCCGCAAAACGGGAACGTTCGTCAGCGACGACATCGAGAGGCGGCTGCCGAGTATCGGCTTCTTCTATTTCCGCGAGGCGGAGAAAATGATGCTGGAAGCCGCAGAGTGGATTCAAAGAGAATGCGCTTCCCGGGGCTACGATATGAAGCTGGTAGGCTTTGACGGTGATTTCTACGACAGAAACGATTTGTGTCGTGAGATATCCGTCAGAGGACTGGAAGGGGCCATAGTTGTCCTGCTGAATTGCGATTCCTGCCGGAGAGCGCTGGAGGATCTGGAGCATACAGGCTTTCCTCTGGTGAGATTCGGCAACTCTTTCTTCATGGAGACTCTGCGTTCGCCGCTGATAAGAGGCAACGACAGACAATGCTGTCAACAGGCCCTGAAGTATCTGCAAAAGAGAGGCCATACCAGGATCGGCCTTGTCAACTCCGGCAGCGGCTGGGAGATGGAACAGGAATACTTGAAATCATATGCTTCGACAGGAGGATATCGGGACGGCTGGATAAAAACAATCGAATTCACAGGATCGGAGCAGGCATGGTTTCAGACTCCCGGCGCCGGTGAGCTGCCGGTCCGTTACCTGAGGGACAATACCGACCTAACGGCCGTACTGGTGGAGAACCCGGGTATCTGTCTCGACTTTTTGAGGCGATGCACGGCAGCCGGCCGGCCGGTGCCTGAAGACCTGTCGCTGATCTGTCTGCGTGATATTGCCGGCCTGGGTATGGTCTGGCCGGCGCCGACAGCCATGCACCTGTCGCGAAGAAGGCTGAGCGAGGAGGCCGTAGCGGCTCTCTTTAGACGGATGTCCATGTCCGAGGAAGAGAGAATATCGGTTCCGGGAGAGACCATTTTTATAGACTACACCGTTAAAGAGCGGGAGTCGGTCAAGACGGTTGCCTGATCCCTGACTAATTCTCAGGCAGAACGAGAGCTTTGCCGATGGACGAGGTCATGAGTGATGCTGGGAAGTTCAACTTGGTATACAGGGGAAAATATTTGGTTGGTAACCCGCATATTTTCAATGTGGTCTGCACGATAGGTCCGATGCTCGCCATCAACCGAGTGCCGGCCATGTAGTATCAAGTTGCCTCTTGTAGTTCGGCGTAACGAGTACGGTTCTATGATTTGAGTCTCTCTATGGTAACGGAATTCCAGACAAAGACGGTTTAAGCCGGCGAAGCAAATAGTATCGATAGGTATGCCCTGATCCCAATTTGGTTCCTGGGATGTCGGAAGCCATAGGCTCTCTTCTTCGGATATCGGAAATTTGGGAAGCGATACGGACATATGTTCCTCCTTCAGCCACATAAACAGGGACGGGAGGTCATTCCAAAAAGCGTCGAGTGGCGGTAAGGCTGGAAGCTGATGTGCCAGCATGTTTGCCCATTCAATCTCTAACTCAGCTCGGAAAGGTGATTTTTCCAGCATAGTGAAAGACGGAGTTGAAATACCCTTGAACTTGCACTTTTCTTTCAGGGTATTGTAAATGAGAGGCCTAAACCCTCGCAATTCCTCATGTCGATAGAGATTTATGATATCATAAAGATCACGAGGACGGCAGCGCTCACCCATGGCTCGAATCTTCTCAGCAAAGACTTCCTCAAATGCATAGCAACGGACTTGGCAAGGTTGCGGAAGGTTATCCGTATAGACATGACGGATATCGCGATGAACATGAGGTAGCACTACACATTCATGCATAGTCAGGTCAAGTTTAATGCTGGTTGCTGTGGGAGTCCTTCTTGGTCCGATATAGTAAACCCGCCCTTCAACCGAATGTCCCCTTGGCCTGACTTTGAGCCGTGGTATTTCTGATTGGAGGTCTATCCCGCTCTCGTGATTGATAGCGCTCAGCACATCACGGAGCACGGGTAAGAGATCCTCAGGGAGAAACGATTTGCTTTCGGTCACTGTAAAATCAAGATCTTCCGAGAAACGGTAGGTCTCAATAAAGCATTTCTTCAGGCAGGTCCCGCCTTTGAATACCCAATGGTCGGCAAGCCGTGGATCTCTGGAGATACCCCACAGCATCCATCCAAGCACGTAATCCTTTTCGACTGTTTCTTCAGGCAAGCTCCATTTTGTCGCACGCTCACGTATCTCTGCAACTGTAATCATGCTACCCCTCAAACACGATATTTTGCCGAATTTCCCAGCGACGGTTTATCTCTCCATTAGGTGGAACATTTGGATCAAGCAACGAGATACCTCTGCTTCGTCTTGACAAACATTCTGCCGCAAGTTGAGCATGATTTAAGCTCAGGTGCTCGATCAAATAACCCAATCTTTTATAAACGGTTCTATTTCCAAGCTGACCAGCATATTTTAGCAGCATGCCTTCATCGGCGTAATCAGACTCTAAATACGTTTCCAGTATCTCTGCGGCGTGGCGAATGCCTCCGCCGCAAGCCGGAGTGTCCAGTATATCTATAATTGTTCTGCTGGGGTCGGATACTTCCACCGGAACGTTGCTCCGCCAAACACGAGTAGTTCCGAAAAAGTGTTGATCCGATATACGGTACGTAATATAGCTGTAGCCTTTGAGTTCGCCTTGCTTTTTTCGGGGGGGATTCCGTGTAAATATTACTTCTGTTCGAAACAACTGGTCTGTAAGCCCCCAATGGTGTGCTGCACTCCAGCCCCCTATATATGCAGGTTGAAAGATGCGGGAAAGTACTATCCACGGATCTTCGGTCCATGTCTGTGGGTCTGAGGCTTCCAGCGGAACTGTAATGTAGATGCCGTTACGTACGCGTCGGAGCCACCCTCTTCTGGCAAGGTAGGGCATTAATTGAGCCGTCTGTTCACGGGGAATATTTAATGCATTGGCAGCGTCATCGATGGAAAAAGCTCCATGCATATTACGATTAAGGCAGGTGAGCGATGTCCGATATTTTGCAGATACTCCTTTTGAAGCTGCGGATGTAAATGTTGTTTTATTCATTATGTTTACTATTTTAGGTATTCTTCCGCATAATGTCAAGACGGAGGCGTACAAGACAACAGGAATGATTCGGGCTGACTGGTTTTTGAGAAGTAGTCACAGCGGACTTGGCAGGCTATTTTTGAATACTGTCTTGGGAGCGATATTCTCTGGGCGCACATCCGTAATATGCCTTGAAAACCTTCCTGAAGTAGGAACTGTCGACAAAGCCCGCTGCCTGTGCCACTTCGGATATATTCAAGCGGTAATCCGACAGCAGCCTGGCGGCGTTCTGCATGCGCACTTCATTGATATAGCTTGAGAGGGTAAAGCCGCTCTCCTGGCTGAAGACATGCGATAGATAGTATGTGCTGATATTCAGGGCGACGGCGATCTCCTCCAGAGATACCGGGCGGTGAAATTCTCTTTGAATATAGTTTCTGGCTTCGTTCATAATCCAGGCACGTCTGTCTGAGCCTGCTGTCGTGGATGAGTGAGCGCTGCTGCCTGCATGGATGGAAGCTTCCTGACAGAGATAGCAGATAATTCTCAACAGAGATGCAGCTACCAACTCACGGTTGAGAGGCAGGCCCAGGACAAAATCCTGGTAGAGGGTGTGAAACTCGGAGGCAATCTTCTGCCGGGCACTCGGGCTGCGAGCGATTAATTGTGATGGATTAAAGTGTTTTAACAGACCGGTCTCTCCGGCCCAATGGAACTGGGCCAGGTATACTTCAAAGGGTTTGTCTTTGGCAAAATCATCGCGGTGAGGTACGTTTGAGGGAGTGTAAACGGTATCGCCTTCACCGGCTGAAACGGTGAATTCTGCTGTCCTGACCTCAACGCTACCTTGCAGTATGAACATAAGCTCTGTACAGGAATCAGTATGCTCTTCCCTGGCCCACATCACATCGAAGTTGGAACGTCCGATGGAAACGGGTATGGGTAAGACCAGATTATCGAATTCCGTAAGCATACTTTTATTATTGTGCATCAAGCCTGCAACCATATAAGTTGATGATATATATAAAAGTTCTGTGCGTGTTTCCCATATCCTGCAATATGAATCATACTGCAACAAACTCCCCTTATTGACAACATTTTCTATCTTGTCCGTATAATCGGTAAAGGTATAATCTAAGGCAGAGGGAGTGATTTACATGCAGGAACTGGCAATTTACGGCGGAGTGAAAACTATTCAACCGGGAGAGGTGAAACCATGGCCGCCGGTGGATGAGACGGATGAAAAGATGGTGCTGGATGCCCTGTATGCTGAGGTCCAGAGCCGGGGCAAACACAATCTGGAATTTGAGAAAGAGTTTGCCGCCTGGAACGGCAACCAATATGCGGTTTTCACCAACAGCGGTACGGCGGCGTTGCACATGTGCATTGCCGGATGCGGCATAGGAGCCGGAGATCATGTGCTGGTGACGTCCTATTCCTGGAGTTCCAGCGCCACCTGTATTCTGCACCATGATGCTATTCCCATATTTGTGGATATAGATTTCGATACTTTTCTGATAGACCCGGACAAGATAGAGGCTGCCATCACGCCGCGCACCAAGGCTATTGTTGTAGTCCAACTGCACGGGCTTTGTGCCGATATGGATGCCATCAACGCCATTGCCGCCAAGCATAACCTTTATGTGATAGAGGACGCCTGCCAGGCTCATGGTGCTGCCTATAAGGGCAGAAAGGCCGGCACTATGGGGCATTGCGCCGCCTTCTCGCTGAACCAGAACAAGTGTCTCAGCTCAGGTGAAGGGGGCATATTCGTCACCGACGATGAAGAGGTTTACAACAACGCTTGTAAACTATGGAGCTTTGGCGAAACAGCCCGGCCCGAGCAGTCACGTGATTACCATGCTTATGCACTGGGCTGGATGTACCGCAATAATGAACTGACAGCCGCTTTTGCCAGAGGCCAGTTGAAGAAATACGATTATTACTTTGATACCCTGCGGGCCAACGGGGATTACCTGCAGGAAAATCTTGGCGGCATCAAGGGGCTGCTGCAACCTTATGTTCCCTCCGAATGCGTGCATAACTGGTATAATTACAACCTGAGGCTTGATTTTGACGCGTTGGATGTCAGGGAAGATCGCAGTCTCTTTCGGGATGCGGTTTGCACCGCCATTGCCGCCGAGGGAGTGTCCTGCATGGTCTGGCAACGTTTTATTCTGCCGGAGATGACCGTCTTTCGTGCTAAGAATGCTTACGGCCATGGCTATCCATGGAGCATTCCAGGTGCAGATGAAGGCGTTGATTACACACCGGAGAATTACCCCAATGCACTCCGCTACAGCGAGTGTCACATGTCCGTAGTTCAAACTTTGCGTGCACCCAACGGCCTGGAGATAGCTGCTAAGGTGGTTGCTGCAATCAGGAAAGTATTCAATAATATTGACAGGATCCACCCGGACAGGATCCTGCAAAAAGTAGGATAAGGTAATTGCCATGAAATCCAAGACTATTATGGCCGGATGGGAGAATAGATCATGAAGTTATCGATGATGAC
>JAQVUQ010000075.1 GCA_028699365.1 bacterium
CGCTTCCAACATCAAGGAGGGGGATGTAGTCCATCGCACCGGACGCGTCGTCGAAGTGCCGGTGGGGGATTCCCTCATCGGACGTGTCGTCAATGCCCTGGGATACCCCATAGACGGGCTGGGACGTATGAGAATAGACCGCTATCGTCCGGTGGAAGCCCAGGCTCCCGGCGTAGTGGATCGGACCCCGGTCAAGGATCCTCTGCATACGGGCATCAAGGCCATCGACGCCCTTGTTCCTATCGGCCGGGGACAGCGCGAACTCATAATCGGCGACAGGCAGACGGGAAAGACGGCCCTGGCCATCGATGCCATTCTCAGCCAGCGTGGCCGTGGGGTGACCTGTATCTATGTAGCCATAGGCCAGAAGGAGACGACGGTAGCTCAGGTGGTGGAAGGGCTGCGCCGCGAAGGCGCCATGGATTACACCATAGTGGTATCGGCCTCTGCCAGCGAGGCTGCGCCGCTGCAATACCTGGCGCCTTATTCCGGCTGCGCCATGGCCGAGGAAATAATGTGCAACGGCGGGGATACGCTGATAATCTACGACGATCTCTCCAAGCATGCCAAGGCTTACCGGGAAATGTCATTGCTGCTGCGCCGTCCGCCTGGACGCGAGGCTTATCCCGGAGACATTTTCTATCTGCATTCCAGGTTGTTGGAGAGATCCGCCAAGCTGAAGCCGGAACTGGGCGGCGGCTCGATGACGGCACTGCCTATCGTCGAGACGCTGGGCGGAGACGTATCGGCCTATATTCCGACAAACGTGATCTCCATCACCGACGGCCAGATATTTCTGGAAGCCGATCTCTTCTTTGCGGGCATACGTCCGGCTATCAACGTGGGGCTTTCCGTATCGCGTGTCGGCGGTTCCGCTCAGACCAAGGCCATGAAACAGGTGGCGCACCGCCTGCGGCTGGATATGGCACAATACAGGGAATTGGCGGCGTTTGCCCAGTTTGCCGCCGAGCTGGATAAGGCAACGCGCGCTCAGTTGAGCCGTGGAGAGCATATCGTGGAGGTGCTGAAGCAGCCTCAATATCAGCCCATGGATCTGGCTGCAGAGGTTGTTTCCATATTCATGGCCGTCAACGGTTATCTGGACGATCTGGATCTGGGACGGGTCACCGATTTTGTCAGCGGCTTCCTCCATTTTGCTGCGGCGGAGTTTCCGTATATAGCACAGAGCATCAACGAGAAGAAAGTGATCGATCCCGATACGGAGACGGCGTTACAGAAGGCTGTAAAAACCTTCAAGGACAGATTTACCGGAGGCGAAGCTGAATAATGGCCGGCGTAGGAGGTATGCGCATAATCAAGCGGCGCCTGAAAGTGGCTCAGAGCACGCAGCAGATAACCAAAGCCATGCAGCTCATAGCTGCTTCCAAGTTGCGCCGGGCCGAGCCGCAGATGCGCCGGGCTTTAAGTTACTATGAGGGACTTATCGAGGTGCTGGGGGCTGCCGTAAGCGCGGATTACGACCGCAATCTTGTACTGGCGTCGGCCAGAGACTCCGGCGATATCCTGGTTTTGCTGATGAGCGGCGACAGAGGGCTCTGCGGTGCTTACAACGATGCCGTAGTCAGGAAGGGCATTGAGGCGGCTGAAGGGTCAAAGCGCTTCATAGTGATCGGGCTTAGAGGGCGTGACAAGCTGAGCCGTGCCGGAATCACTCCCGGGCCCGGCGATTTTCATGAGGCCAACAGACTGACGATTCTGGCGGTCAAGCGGCTGTCCGAATCGATTGTCGAGAGATTCCTGCAGGATACCTCGATACGCACTGTTCGCCTGGTGTATACGCATTATTATTCGGCTCTCAGCCACGATCCCGTGATCGAGGACCTGTTGCCGGTCCGGCTCCCTGCGCCGAGCGGCCCGGAGCCGCTGTCGGAGCCCGATACCGAGGCTCTTATCACCGGCATTTTGCCGGCGATAGTAGAGGCGCGCATCTACAGTGCCGTTATGATGTCGGTGGCGGCCGAGCACAGCGCCAGACGCATGACCATGAGTTCTGCCACCGATAATGCGCAGGACATGATAGATAATTTGAGAAGGATGTACAACCGTGAACGCCAGACAGCTATTACCAGCGAGATTATAGACATAGTCGGCGGTGCGGAAATCGTAGGCGGGTGAAAAGATGGAAGTTGGAAAGATAGTCAGGGTGTCGGGCCCCGTAATAGATGTCGAATTCCCTGCGGGCAATCTTCCGGCAATATACAACGCTCTGTCGGTGGAGCCGGCGGAGTCGGAGGGCAAAGCGCCTCTTATAGTGGAGGTAGTGCTGCAGATAGGTAACAACCGGGTCAGAGCCATAGCCATGGGACCGACGGAGGGGTTGACCCGTGGTATGGATGTGATCGATACCGGCGGGCCTATCAAGGTAGGGGTCGGTCCCGGAACTCTTGGACGCGTGGTCAACGTTCTGGGTAAGCCGGTTGACGGCGGCGGACCGATAGAGGCTACTGAGGAGTGGTCCATACATCGTGCCGCACCGCCTCTGACGGGTATCGAACCGGTGGAACAGGTATTTGAGACAGGCGTCAAGGTCATAGATCTTCTGGCACCCTATCCCAAGGGCGGCAAAGTAGGGCTCTTCGGTGGTGCCGGCGTGGGCAAGACGGTTTTGATCATGGAACTGATCCGCAACGTGGCTACCGAGCACGGCGGCTTCTCCGTCTTTACGGGTGTAGGAGAGCGCACCAGAGAGGGTAACGATCTCTGGCTGGATATGAAGGCCTCCGGTGTTCTGGAAAAGACCTCTCTGGTATTCGGCCAGATGGACGAGCCGCCGGGAGTCCGCTTCAGGGTAGGCCTCACAGGATTGACACAGGCCGAGTATTTCAGGGACAAGGAGCATCAGGACGTTCTTCTGTTCATCGATAACATCTACAGATTTGTCCAGGCCGGATCGGAAGTATCGGCACTTTTGGGACGTATACCGTCGGCCGTGGGTTACCAGCCGACTCTGGCAACGGAACTGGGTGCCCTGGAGGAGCGGATAGCTTCCACCCGGGACGGGTCCATTACCTCGGTCCAGGCCGTCTACGTGCCTGCCGACGATATAACGGATCCGGCGCCGGCAACCACTTTTGCGCATCTGGATGCCACCACCGTTCTGTCGAGATCACTGGTGGAGATAGGTATCTATCCGGCCATAGACCCGCTGGATTCCTTCTCCAGACTGCTTCAGCCCAGCGTGGTGGGGCAGGAGCATTACGATGTGGCCCGTGGCGTGCAGAACGTTCTGCAGCGCTACCGGGAGCTACAGGACATTATCGCCATTCTGGGTATGGAGGAGCTTTCCGAGGATGATAAGCTTATAGTGTCCAGAGCCAGAAAGATACAGCGCTTCCTGTCTCAGCCCTTCTTTGTGGCCGAGAACTTTACCGGCATACCGGGCAGATACGTTCCGCTGGAGGTCACTATCGCCAGCTTCAAAGCTCTGCTTGCCGGTGAAGCCGACGACCTGCCGGAGCAGGCCTTCTTCATGGTGGGCGATATCGAGGAAGCCAGGAACAAAGCCCGGATGGCTCAGGAGTAAGCTATGGCAACGTCTCCCGGCATAATCAATGTCAGTGTCGTTATTCCGGAACGTACCGTCTTTTCCGGCGAGGCTACGTATGTGAGCCTGCCCGGGCAGGAGGGTGTGCTGGGAATTCTTCCCGGCCATACCCGGCTCGTGCTGGCCTTGGAAATAGGTGAGCTGGTCATAAAGACGGTGGAAGGAGTGCGTAAAATCGCTCTCGGAGGCGGATTCGCTCTGGTGGAGGGAGACAGGGTCAGCGTTATGGCCAAGGTAGCTGAACTGGCGGAGGAGATAGATGTGCGCCGGGCTGAGGAAGCCAAGCTTCGGGCTGAAGATGCTCTGGCCCGGCAGGTTTCCGGCGTCAACTTCGTCGGTTTGGAAGCGGCGCTGCACAGGGCCATCACCCGCATCAGGGTTGCCAATCACGATTAGCGCTCTCAGGCCGGCAGGAAAAGCACCTGCCTGTATAGAATGCTTAGTTAATAACTATTAAAGATTGGGGAAGTCAGGACGTGGAATTCAGGATTCAGTAGTGCAGAGTGGTAACTGGGCTGTTATTCGTTTATAGTTCTAATTAACAACAAATATCCAGTAACCTGCTTGAGCTTCTGACTTCTGACTTCTGACTTCTGTCTTCTGCCGATAGAGGAAGAGTCCTTGGAAAAGATAATTATCGGCGGTGGAAACCGTCTTAACGGAGAGGTTCTGATCAGCGGAGCCAAGAACGCAGCCCTACCCATTATGGCTGCTTCTTTATTGACTTCCACCCCCAGTACGCTGAACAATATTCCCAGATTGACCGATATTTTCACCATGATAGATGTTCTTAACGAGTTCGGGGTCAAGGTTGCGGCTGCCGGGAACCGCTTGATCATCTCGCCTGAGAATTTTGCCCTGAGCCTTGTGCCGTATGAACTGATGAAGAAGATGCGTGCCTCGGTTCTGGTGGTGGGTCCGCTGCTGGCTCGCTTCGGCTCCGCCAGAGTCTCGCTTCCCGGCGGCTGTGCCATCGGTTCCCGGCCGATAGACCTGCACATCAAGGGATTCAAGGCCATGGGAGCGGAAGTGTCCATGGAACACGGCTACGTCCATGTCTGGGCGGATAAGCTGCACGGTGGGCGTATTTACCTGGACATCCCCAGTGTGGGAGCGACTGAGAATATCATGATGGCCGCCTCTCTGGCCGAGGGCAGGACCGTTATCGAGAACGTGGCCGAGGAGCCGGAGATAGTCGACCTGGCCAACTTTCTGAACGCCATGGGTGCCTGTATCAAGGGTGCAGGTACCAATATCATCGAAATCGAAGGTGTTGAATCACTGCATGGCGTGGAGTATGCTGTCATTCCCGACAGAATAGAGGCCGGCACTTACGCTGTGGTAGCCGCCATCAGCAAGGGCGAGGTCAGGATACGGCACATCAATCTGGACCATCTCAAACCCATCACCACCAAGCTGAAGGATGCGGGCATTCACATCGAAGAGATAGAGGACGGGGTTCTGGTAGCCGTCCGGAACGGGCTTAAGGCCGTAGATGTCAAGACTCTGCCCTATCCCGGCTTCCCCACCGATATGCAGGCGCCGCTGATGGCTTTGATGTCGGTGGCCGAAGGCATCAGCGTCTTTACGGAAACCATTTTTGAGAATAGATTCATGCATGTCAGCGAGATGAAGCGTATGGGTGCGGATATCCGGGTGGAGGGACACAGCGCCATCGTCAGAGGCGTGGGACGTTTGACCGGAGCCCAGGTTACCGCACCTGATCTAAGAGCCGGCGTGGCCCTCATACTGTCCGGCCTGGTCGCCGAGGGTGTTACCGAGATCACCGGCATAGAGCATATAGACCGCGGCTATGAGGATATCGAATCTAAGTTGACGGCCTTAGGGGCCAGCATCAGCCGGTCGGCATAGCGTAGTTTAAATATACTACGCCTCTGGGTAAATAACTTATGGCTGTTACGGTTCTTCATATTATAAAGTAACTCGAATTACAACATAGGCGGTGTCACATGCGTAAATACGGCGTATATATTTTCTTGCTCGCGTTATCCATATTCTGCCTGAGCCTTAGTCCGGCCTCGGCCCAGCAGGGCTTTGAGATAAAAGGCGGGTACGTTTCTACCGATAACGGTACCGGCTGGGTTGCCGGGGCCGGTCTGATAGTATCGCGTACCAACACGACGGAAACGATCTTTGCTCTGGAGCGGTATATTACCAGCAGCACGGAAGATGTCTTCGGTATCGACAGGGAAACCGAGGTAAGCGCCTGGCCCCTGACTCTGACCAACAAGGTGTTCTATCCCGGCAGCCGCTTTTATTACGGCACCGGCCTTGGAGTATATCGCTCGACCACGGATATTCTGGAAGACGGTATAGAGGTCTCTTCCGTATCCAGGACCAACATAGGCTATCATCTTCTGGCCGGCTTTGAACTGGGTGCCGGAACCCGTCTGGAGGGCAAATACTTCCAGGGCGGGTCGGCCGCCGGTGACGGATTTACGGTGACGTTAAATAAGGTGTTTTAGGTTCGCTGTTCTTGCACCCTGCTGAACCGTAAACTGTATATTAGCATTTCCCCTTCTTAACAATCAGGCCATTATATGTACTTTTATCGATGTCATTAAGCCGATACAAGCGAATGGAAGATATGAATTTAATATATATTGACAATTCATATTAAATTCATTATACTCTATTTAAGAATACGCTTGTAATGGAGAAGACATGGCAAGGTATATGGAAATAATGCATTGCCTCCTTTCAGATATAGAGTCCGGCAGGTATCTGCCGGGAACGAGTATTCCTACTGAAAAAGAATTGGGCAAACGGTTTAATGCCAGCATTACGACTGTAAGAAACTCGTTAAAACAATTAGAAGACAGGGGCTATGTATATAAAATACAGGGAAGCGGTACTTATGTAAAAGACGACTTTGCCCTGCGGGCGGGTTCAGCAAACGGCTTTTTGAATATAGGTGTAGTTGTTAATCTGAATAGAGAAAGTAATAAGACATCCTTTTTCAGCCATTTATCGACTGAGAGTATTCTAAGAGGCGTGAAAAAGGTCTTCGATAATTCCAGGGTCAATCTGACTATGGCCATGTATCATCAGGATAATCCTGCTCCCTGGGAAGAGTTCCGGAGCGGTTTTAAGGTAGACGGATATCTCGACTTTGGTAACACAGTTAACGATACACTGGCTGAATACATTGAAACACAGAGAATAAAGATCGTTTCAATCGTTAGTGCCACAAGCCTCAATAGCTACAAGCATAATTTCCCGCTTGTCGTAGTAGATCACCTTGATGGTGTGAGACAGGCGCTCATGCATTACAAAAAAATGGGCCTGAATAAATTCGGATACATCGCCATGGCAGAGGCCGGACTGGCCAATTTTCGCAGCTATGAAGATGTTCTGGCTGAAGAGGGTACGGCTTTTGATATGGAAGCCGTAATAATACATCCTGAAAGAATGGATAACTGGGATAACCTGTCAAAGCGGACTGAATATATCGGAAATTACATAATTAATAACGGAGTAAAGCCCGATGTATTCTTCTTTGACGGCGATCGTGTTACCGCTTCTCTCATAGATTTTTTCACAGCTTTGCGGAACGGCTTGGAGAAGGAGATAAGGCTGTGTGCCGTCACTATGAATAGTAATTTCCGCAGAAACGGCATAGCTCCTGATTGCATTGTCCAGGATTATGAAAAAGCCGGTCAATATGCAGCGAAAATGATCATTGACTATGTGAGAGATGGAGAGCCGTCTTGTATAAGAAAAGACGTTGCTCCGGAATTTATATCTGCTCAAACACCGGTTTTGCAGCCTTAATGCAATTTCAGTTAAGTTGCTCCGGAAAGAGGGTTGGCGGGTAGTGGACATACAGGCAATGAGGCCGGTTGTTGCCGGTGCAAATAAAATAGTTTTCAAGCCCGGATTCGACGGTTTGCTTGAACGCAGGGTGAGTGATCCTCAAAGAGATCACGACCTTCAGCTTGTGTATAGCGGCAAGGGCTCGGTAGTGGCCGATGACGTGGAGTATCCGCTGCAAAAGGGAGATGTTTTCACAATTTACCCCGGTGAAAAGTTCTTTGTCAGAACAACCGGCGATAAACCCTTTTGCCGTTATTACGTGCATTTTGATTTCTACGAGGGTAAGAACAGACTTTCAACACCTGTAGTAAATGATAAAGAGCCCTGGCCGCGCCTTATCCATCTTCATGATGATATGCGCATAAGGGAGCTATTTGCCGATCTCGTCTTTCTGTTGACCGAGGGTAATGACCGAACAATGGTGAGAATGATTGCCAATGGGATTTTTACAGCCTTGATAGGGCTTATCACTCTACAGTATCAGCAGGCTGACTACTCTGATATCAATCAACCTAAAAGTCACCGGGGTGTCAGGAAGGCGGAACGATTCATTCTGGATAATTACCGCCGGCATATGACGTTGGCAGGCCTGGCCCAAATAGCCGGTCTAAGTATGGATTACTTCGGACAGATCTTCAAAACTATATTTGGAAAAACACCGATCGATTATCTGGTTGATTACCGTCTGCAGCAGGCCAAAAAACTGATGGTGGAAACGGAGCTTAACATCAGCGAGATAGCTGCCCACGTGGGCTATGAAGATATACATTATTTCAGTTATCTGTTTAAGCATAGAGAAGGCGTTACGCCCAGCGAGTTTATCTCTCGGTTTAGTTGCGAGGAGTGATTAAGGTGATTACTAAAATAATTCCATCTTTTATCTAAAGACAAGAGGCTTTGTCGTTAGTATAATTACGGTGATATCTAAATCACCAGAGGAGGTAGGGTATGAGGAGAAATAATCTGTATGAAACTGAGGAGAGGGGAAAAATAAAACGCGGCTTTACACTTATTGAACTGCTGGTAGTTATTGCTATTATCGCCTTGTTGGCAGCTATCCTGTTCCCGGTATTTAACCAGGCCAGGGAGAAAGCCAGGCAGGCACAGTGCCAGAGCAATTTGAAGCAGATTGGGCTGGCGTTTAATATGTATCTGCAGGACTGGGATGAGGTATTTCCTTTATATACACAGGGCGGCGGATGGCAGACAGTTATGGACAGGCAGATGGGCCGGGGAGGCGTTTACACTAACTTTTCTCCTCTCTGGAAATGCCCCAGTACCGATCCCTTTAACTGGATACATCAGGACGGCAAACAGTCTTACGGCTACAACTATACGTATCTGGGCATAAAAGAATATAATGGTATTCCGCAAGGTTCCAGCAGTCTACTTGGGGCTCCTGTTCATATGTCCAGGGTTACTCGTCCTGCCGACACTATTATGCTTCTTGATTCCGGAGGAAGCGCATTCGGCAATGCCGGATACTCTTCAGCACATCCGACTAATACCACCTATACGGTGTCAGACAGACATAACGGCGGAGCCAATGTAGTTTGGGTGGATGGCCACGTTTCTTGGAACCTGCGGGGAAAATTGACAGGGGCCAGTGCAACAAATGCTTACTGGAAGGCGGTTAGATGATTAAAGCAGGTCGGCAGAGTAAATAACTGAATTGGAGGAGAAAATGAGTTGTAGGAAAATGGTTTGTGTAATGTCTTTTCTGATTTGTCTGTTAGCTTTGAACAGCGTCTGCTGGGCGAGCACCTGGTATGTTCGCCCAGCCGGCGGCAGCTATGGTCTGGAGAATGGAACATCATACGACAATGCATGGGATGGGTTCGGCAGAATCGTCTGGGGAAGCTCCGGGGTAACTGCGGGGGATACTCTGTATGTCTGCGGTAATCACTATCAGACCATGACAGTTGGTGCTACCGGTGCTTCCGGCTCTCCCATTACCATTCGCGGCGATTATGCGATTTCAGCAGGGGTTATTGACGGGTCAGCGGATATCAAGACCGGTAAATCCGCCTATTGGACGGAGACCTCAACGGGATCTAATAAATGGTACTATTCCAACGGTTATTCCAATTATGTCCTGCTTAACGACAAATTCGCCAAACGGGTGTACACTCTCGATGGCATGGATCAGGATGGCGAATGGTACTATTCCAACCCATATATCTATATCTACAGCACTACTAACCCGGCCGACTCCACCACGTTTCAAACGATACGGGTAGGCCATTACAGCAAAGAATACGGTATCAAGATAGACAGCAAGAGTTATGTCACGGTTCGCAACCTA
>JAQVUQ010000076.1 GCA_028699365.1 bacterium
TGGCTTCTTCCTGCAGATCTTTCCGCACTTCTTCATGCCCTCTGCCGGCTTCTTCTCCGGTCCCTCTGAACCCTATGCTCCTGTTTCTCTTATACAGGTGGGCTCCAAGGTTGGAGGTCATTATTATCACGGTGTTCTTGAAATCCACCACTCGCCCCTGGGCATCGGTCAGTCTGCCGTCGTCCAGCACCTGCAGCAGGATATTGAACACGTCGGGATGGGCTTTCTCTATCTCATCCAGCAGCACTACTGAATACGGCCTTCTCCTGACGGCTTCGGTGAGCTGCCCTCCTTCATCATACCCTACGTATCCGGGGGGCGATCCCACTAATCTGGACACGGTGTGCTTCTCCATGTATTCGCTCATGTCCACTCTGATCATGGACTCTTCGTTCCCAAACATATACTCTGCCAGCGCTCTGGCCAGTTCTGTCTTGCCTACTCCTGTGGGGCCCAGGAAGATGAAGCTGCCTATGGGCTTTTTGGGGTCTTTCAACCCGGCTCTGGCTCTTCTGATGGCTTCGCTTACGGCGCCTACTGCTTCTTCCTGCCCTATCACTCGCTGATGCAGCTCTTCTTCCATCCGCATCAGTCTGTCGGCTTCTTTCTCTACCATTCTGGCTACGGGCACTCCGGTCCACTTGGCTACCACCTGGGCGATGTCTTCTTCGGTCACTACGGCTTCGCTCTGGCCTGCGGGCTCTTTGGCCTGTATCTTGGCCAGCTTCTCTCTGGCTTTGCTCTCTTCATCCCGCAAGGCGGCGGCTGTCTCATACTCCTGGGCGGATACGGCGGCTTCTTTCTCCCGCTCTATCCTTGACAGCTCTGCCTCTATGTCTTTGGCTTCGCTGCTGCCGTTGTCCTGGCTCAGCATCACTTTGGCTCCGGCTTCGTCTATCAGGTCTACTGCTTTATCGGGCAGGAACCTGTCGCTGATATACCTCTGGCTCAGCTCGGCTGCGGCTTCCAGTGCCTTGGGCTCGTACTTCACCCGGTGGTGGGCTTCATACTTGTCTATCAGCCCTTTGAGTATCTCTACTGTGTCTTCCACACTGGGCTCTTCCACATATACGGGCTGGAACCGCCTCTCCAGCGCGCTGTCTTTCTCTATATACTTCCGATACTCGTCCAGGGTGGTTGCTCCTATGCAGTGCATCTCTCCTCTGGACAGGGCGGGCTTGAGCATGTTGGCGGCATCCACCGCTCCTTCGGCTGCTCCTGCTCCCACTATGGTATGGATCTCGTCTATAAAGAGCAGCATCTTATCGCTGTTCTCTTTAACCTCGTCCATTACTCTCTTCATCCGCTCTTCAAACTCGCCTCTGAACTTGGTCCCGGCCAGCAGGCTGCCTACGTCCAGGGTCACCACTCTTCTGCCTTTAAGACTCTGGGGCACCTCTCCTGCTGTTATTCTCTGCGCCAGTCCTTCCACTATGGCGGTCTTGCCTACTCCGGCCTCGCCTATCAGTACGGGGTTGTTCTTCGTCCTCCGGCTCAATACCTGAATAACCCGGCTGATCTCTTCTTCCCGTCCTATTACCGGATCCAGCTTCCCTTCTTCGGCCTGCCTGGTCAGGTCCCGCCCGTAGGCGTCCAGCGCCTTCTCCGATGCGGTTGCTTTGTTGTTATTCATCATGGCGGAAACGCCACCCCCTTCCTTTCTCAATTGATCCAGACGGGCCTGTGCCTGCTGCGGATTGAACCCCAATCTCATCAGCATTGCGGCTGCCCGGTTCTGACCCTGGCGCAGTATGGCCATAAGCACGTGCTCCGGCTCTATGAGGGCGCTTCGGGTGCGCTTTGCCTCTTCATCGGCAGCCTGGAGAACGGAATTAAGCTCCGTCCTGTCTGCCTCGGCATCGATACTCTCCTTGCCGGCGATTTCTATCTCTCGTACCAGAGCGTTTACATCCACGCCCCCGGCTTCGATCAACAATCTGGCAAAGCCCTTCTGCTCC
The DNA here is from genome assembly GCA_028699365.1 of bacterium. Taxonomy (GTDB): domain Bacteria; phylum UBP13; class UBA5359; order UBA5359; family UBA5359; genus UBA5359. The sequence goes on from JAQVUQ010000076.1 coordinate 1,959, forward strand.
CGCAGCAAGGCTCCCAGCAGATGCACCGTATGCGGTCCTTCCAGACCAGCCTCTCCGGCCATCTGATCGGCGGCTCCCAGCAGCATCTGCGATCTTTGCGAAAGCCTCTCCACGTCACTTCTGCTCATACTCGCTTTAGGCAGAAGGAAGGAGATCATGTCTCCCAGTGACGAGGCATCGCTCATTTCCCCCAATGGCATGCCCATACTACTGTCCAGAAAACCGTGGTCGTGGGCACATCGCTCGCATATCCAGAGTTCCTCGGACTCACCACCGGATATTCTGGTCAGGTGTATAGAAGCATTCTCTCTCATACATATCTGACACTTCACTCTCTCTTCCCCCTTTCAAAGGCAATGTGAAATTTATACTAAATTGTAATCATTACAAATAATTTTATATCTTCGTCCCTGTAATGTCAAGTCGCTGTCATACATTTATTATTCAGCGGAGCATCGTGAGCAAAGGCCGTAAAAGTATATACGCTGTCCCAGTATGCGATACCTGTTCCTGACGTCCTCCGGAAGACAGTTCTCACTGAGGTTTTTGGTATAGATATCCTCTATTCGCTTGCATCTTACGCACATTATGTGAGCATGCGGCTTGGTATCGGGATCGAAGTTCCGGCGCTCGTGGCTTATGGCTATCTCTTCGATCTCTCCCAGGCTGACCATGGTCTGCAGCGTATTGTAGACGGTTGTCAGGGAAACGCTGGGGAATCGACCGGCGATGTAGGCGTATATGTCATCCACCGTGGGGTGAGAACTGCTGGTATAAAGATACTCGAATATAGCCACGCGCTGCGGCGTTATCTTAAGTCCCGCCTCACGAAATCTGCGAATCATCCGCTCGATATGCACCTGTCGGTCCTCCCTGAGCGCCCTGCCGGGCGCGGTTGTTGGTTGTTGGTTGTTAGTTGTTGGCGGCTCCAACAGTGCTACGGCAACTAACCAATTTTTGCTTAATTTCAAAGCATTTGTAATTTGTAATCATTTTAATATAGGACGACGTAAAATACAAGTTCCCAGCATAACAAGAAAGCATAACAGGTAATTTGTTGAATCTTACTTAGTAAAAACTAACACAAGCCCTGACGGTGAATTCGTCGAATCTCGTCGACATTCCCCTCTATTCCGTTTCCTCCGTCTGCAGATCCGTGTCTTCGTCGTATCCGATGGTGACATCGTCATAGACCGTCTCGGCTTGATATCCGTAAAGACGCAATAAATCCCAGGCGTTTATCCAGGTGCGGATATACTGCCGCATGGCGGTGCTGGAAAGATACTCCCGGCTGTCATCCACCCGGGGCGGTTCCCAGGAATAGGCGTCGGCGTAAAGGCTTCTCAGCCTGTCGTGCATTTCCGTTATCTGCGCACGGGTGGGAGCAAGAATATCCCGGCCCTTGTTCTCGATAACCCCCATGCCGATTTCAGCCGCCTCTATCCAATCCTCATAAGCGGTGTCTCTCAGCTTCTCCGGAATGCTGATCTTATCTCTCTTCTTGTGGTAGAGCACCTGCCCGGCGTAATCCTTGGTAATGGTGAAAACGGCGGCCAGCCCGGGTATGGGGCTGACCTTTTTCTTCAGGGCACCGACAAAACCGGCCAGATGGCTGTAAGCACGGGCTCTTTGTCGCAGACTGTAGCGGGAAATTATCTCGGCCTCATCAAAGAGCAGCACCCAACCGGCGTAACCGGCGGAATAAAAGAAGCGGGTCAAAAACTCAAACCGCTGCATGGCGGAACCCTTTTGAGGGCGACCGATGCTGTATTCACGCCCGAAACCGGCTTCCCGAAGAGCAGCTCGCATCTGGCTGACCTTCATAGGATATCCCCGCCATTCAGAGAGGATGCTCTCCATTATCTCATCGCTGTGCAGATGCTCAAAAATACAAAGGCTGGCCGGAAGACGAGGATCCAGTTCCCTGCTGCGGTGTACCCACTGAAAGAAATCACGATAACGCGAAGAATAATCAAAATCATAGTTGAAGGCCAGCACGTCCAGGGCTGATCCCAGTTGCTCTCCCGGCGCCTCGGCACTCTCCACACAGGCACGATAAACCTTGTCCAGATCAAACAAGGGCGTTTCCTTGTTCAGGACCACCCGGGAGCAGACGAAGTTGTTCTCCAAAGCCTGATGCCGGTAGTATTCCAGGAGATGAGATTTACCGGAGCCGAAATCACCCTGCAACAACAGTCCTTTAACCTGTTCATCCTCCTCCCAGGAGAATAGGGCTTCATCCATGGCCCGATCAAAGGCATCTATCAACTCCGGCTGGGACGGTTCCAGAAAACGAACCGCATCACGATTGGGAACACCGGCGCGCAGGGCTTCCACGGCCCGCCGGCTTTGAATCGTATTATCCTTCATACGGTCACCTCTTCCGGCGATAGACAAGCGGCTTGCAAGCGTACCATAGCGTTGAGAGGGTTGGAACGCTCCCGATCGTGAACGTCCTCCACCAGACGCATTTTCAAGGCCAGATATCTGTCCATCCCTCTCTTTGGGTCTTCCAGTATAGCCGGTCCGGCAATGACCACCATCAGGAAATATGACATCTCATCGCTATCGTCAATGAACTGCCGCAGCAGTTCATAGGTATCAAGCAGTGATGCCGTAGTGTAGCGAACAGGATTATGCCCGATGGGGTAATCGGTGATCACTGCATCTATATCCATAACCAGCGCCAGGCCTGCTTTGCCGTTGGCATGCAGCCACATGGATAGAGAAGCCAGCAGCAGCCGGGCGTTATGGCGTCCGATGCGCTGGAAAATCTGCACCTTTTTCAGTGCCGTCAGGCTGCACTTCTCTCCCAGCAGCCACTGCATGATAAGCTCGGAATCGGTAGGAGTGACGTTCTGGGGGTTGATCCTGCCCCGACATAGCATGGACATGGCCGTGCGGAACTCCCGGCAGTACAGGCGGTTGATGAAGACTTCATTGCTGATCAGGCGGTTGATTTCCGAGAGCAACTCTCTTGCTTCACGACCGTTGGCCTCAGCTATAATATCCAGACGGTCCAGCGGCTGTCCCGGCTCCACCAGAATCCCGTTGGCGTTCAGCAGCCGGCGCATGAAGCCGTCGGCTTCCGCCTCCCAGTCTATCTGGCGGGAGACGGCGTAAAACAACTGATCTACCAGATGCACCCTGACTTGAGAAGCGTCGACAAAAGCCGTCAGATATCCTCCGGCCGCAGAGGTGTGAAGGACGGCGTCACGAACATCGGCCGTCATACTCCTGGCGCTGACGGCAACCTTGATCGACGACCCGCCGCCGGGAATGAAATCATCGAGATATTCCCGCTGCAACAGATGGAGCCACTCAGGCAGAGGTATCTGCATATTGCTCACTCTCCTTTAGCCGGTGCAGCAAACCTGACGGAAGAATACAGCTTGTCATGACCGTCACGCGTAACAAAAGTGATAGTTCTTGATGCGCGTTCCCGGCTGACGGTGCTGGCCGGCAAACTGAGCCGGTATCCCTTGCGAGTCAGGGAAAGACCGCTTATATCCAGAAAATAAATGTCCCGGGCAAAATCCAGTTGCGTATATTCCTTGCCCGTTCCGGGCAAAATAACAAGCAACTTGTATATCTCCGTCAGGGGAAGATCTATATAACCGTCTATACCCTTTCTGGCCCGCAGCAACAGATATGCTTCCAGCAGGGCTTCTATGAAGCGTTCCGGTTTGGAGCGTGGTTCCCGGGCCTGCATCTTCCGGAGAGCGGCTGCCAGAACCGTGGGACGGATGTTATACTCGAGTTTCTTATCGATGCGAACAGCAGACATCTCCGGCTCGGCTCTCACAAGTACCGGATAGCAGAAAACAGTACCGTCACGCTCGTAAAGACGCACTCCGGCGTCTTCAGCCGCAGCCTTGAGATCTTCCAGAAAGGTGCCCTCAGGCGAAAGATATGCGGCGCAATCGAAATCCAGCGGCCGGCATTGTTCGGCCTGACGACCGGCAACCTCGGCTGCAGCTAAAGCGGCCTGTCGCAATCGCTCCAGATCGCGGATGTTACCCGCATCCACAGCTTTCTGCAGCTTCTGCACAGCCGATGTCGCCTTTTTAGCCAGATCAAGCCATTTGCCGACGTCCTGGTTATAGGCATTCAGTGTTTCATTTATGTCCAACTGCTTCAAACCCTTTCCATACAGGTGAAAATTACTTCCATCGCCCGATATCGGGCAGCAAAACCCTTTATGTGCGCAGGCTTTTCTGCTGTCTCATTAGATTTTAATCAAAACTTCGGTTTATGTCAAAAGCGCTACGCTTTTCCGTTGACCCCTCTTGGCCTTTTTTACCTGAGTCTGAGCTTTCGACCCTCTGCATATATAAAACCCAGGAAAAACATGATAAAATATTTGCATATTGTTACATATGGAGATGATTGATGATGGCAACAGGAGTAAAATGGCAAGTATTGCAAATGATACAAGCCCTTCCTGATGAAGTTACTCTTGATGATGTAATGGCGGAGTTGTACTTCAAGCTGCAAGTCGATGCCGGGTTGAAAGAGCTTGACGAAGGGAAGAGCATTCCTCATGCAGAAGTAGAGGCACGTATATCAAGATGGCTGACAAAATAAGATGGTCACCACGAGCTGTCGATAATCTTGAAAAGATTTGCAACTACATCGGCAAAGATTCGGAGTATTACGCTGCACTTTTTGCCAAAAGAGTTATTTCTATTGTTGAAGAGATCCCTCAATTCCCTGAATCCGGTAGAATCGTGCCGGAGTATAGAGATAGAAACCTGCGAGAGAAAATTTACGATAACCATAGAATTGTTTACCGTCTCAAAGAAGAGCAGATAGAAATCGTAGCGATCTGCCGCTGTTCCCGGTTACTTGAGAATGCGTTAACTTAATAATAACCCTTTTTGTCATAAGGCTTCAACTGAAAGTCAATTCGCCGTTCTTCACCGTAACCCTGACCGCAGCGCCGTCGGAGATATCTCCCTCCAGCAGCTTCATGGCCAGTTCATCCTGCAGGCGTCTCTGGATGACGCGCTTCAGCGGCCTGGCGCCGTAGGCGGGATCGAAGCCCTCTTCAGCCAGCCTGGCTTTGGCCTCGTCAGTCAGATCCAGCGTGATGCCCTTCTCGGCCAGTCTCTGCCTCAGCTTTGCTACCTGGATGTCCACGATGCGCTCTATCTCCGGACGCCCCAGCGGATTGAAGATAATGACTTCATCCACCCGGTTGAGGAATTCCGGCCGGAAGTGCTGCCGCAGAAGGTCCATGACCGCCCGGCGGGACTTATCGTCCATACTCTCACCCAGCAACTGGCTGCCCAGATTGGAGGTCATGATGACGACGGTATTTTTGAAATCCACCGTCCGCCCATGGCCATCGGTCAGCCTGCCGTCGTCCAGCACCTGCAGCAGAATATTGAAGACGTCGGGATGGGCCTTCTCTATCTCATCCAGCAACACTACGGAATACGGTCTTCTCCTGACCGTTTCGGTGAGCTGCCCTCCTTCGTCATAGCCTACGTATCCGGGAGGCGCCCCCACCAGCCGGGAGACGGAATGCTTCTCCATATACTCGCTCATGTCTATGCGGATCATGGCCCGTTCGTCGTCAAAGAGGAACTCGGCCAGGGTGCGGGCCAGTTCCGTCTTGCCTACTCCTGTCGGCCCCAGGAAGATGAAGCTGCCTATGGGCCTGTCGGGATCGGACAGTCCGGAACGTGAGCGGCGTACCGCCCTGGCAACTGCTTCCACGGCGGCATCCTGGCCGATAACCCGTCCCTTCATGACGCTTTCCATCTTCAGCAGGCGCTCTATCTCGCCTTCCATCATCCGGGCCACCGGAATACCGGTCCATTTGGCCACAACCTCGGCGATATCCTCGGCCTCGACTTCTTCTTTAAGCATCCGCTTATCCTTCTGGAGTTCGACCAGTTCCTTATTGGCCTCTTCCAGGGTGTGGGTCAGGTTGAGCTTGACGCCGAAACGGAGTTCGGCCGCCCGGGCCAGATCGCCTTTGCGCTCGGCTGCTTCTTCTTCCTGGCTGGCTTTCTCTATTGCTTCCTTGGTATGACGAATGCGACCGATTATCTCCTTCTCCCGGCTCCAGTGCTCCTTCATGCCGGCGCTCTGCGCCCTGAGGCTCTCCAGTTCCTCCTCCAGCTTGCGCGATCTTTCAGCCGAGGCTTTATCGCTCTCCCTGGACAGGGCCTGGCGCTCTATCTCCAGTTGCATGATGCGGCGCTCCACCTCGTCGATTTCGGTGGGCAGGCTGTCTATCTCTATGCGCAGGCGGGAAGCGGCCTCATCCATCAGATCCACGGCCTTGTCAGGAAGGAAACGATCGGTTATATATCGGTGAGAAAGTGTAGCGGCGGCCACCAGGGCATCGTCCATGATACGAACGCCGTGGTGCACCTCGTAGCGCTCCTTGAGCCCGCGCAGAATGGCGATGGCATCCTCCACCGACGGCTCCTGCACCACAACCGGCTGGAAGCGGCGTTCCAGGGCGGCATCCTTCTCTATGTATTTGCGGTATTCGTCCAGGGTGGTGGCCCCGATGCAGCGCAGCTCTCCCCTGGCCAGGGCCGGCTTGAGCATATTGGCGGCATCAACGGCACCTTCAGCCGAGCCGGCGCCCACCAGAGTATGCAGTTCGTCTATGAAGAGGATTATCCCGCCCTCGGAAGAGGTTACTTCTTTAAGCAAAGCCTTGAGACGGTCCTCGAACTCGCCGCGGTACTTGGCCCCGGCTATCATGGCTCCCAGGTCCATGGCTACCAGGCGCTTATCCTTGAGCCCTTCCGGCACATCGCCGCTGATGATGCGCCGGGCCAGGCCCTCCACGATGGCGGTCTTGCCCACTCCCGGCTCGCCTATCAGCACAGGGTTGTTCTTGGTGCGGCGCGACAGCACCTGGATGACCCGGCGTATCTCCTCGTCCCGGCCGATGACGGGGTCCAGTTTCCCCTGCCGTGCCGCTTCCGTCAGATCGCGGCTGAACTTCTCCAGCGCCTGATACTTGCCTTCGGGATTGGGATCGGTGACCCTCTGTGTGCCGCGTATATCGGTCAGCGCCTTGAGGATACTCTCTACGGTAGCACCTTTGGAGCGCAGTATCTGCCCAGCGTTCCCCTTATCCCCGGCGACGGCCAGCAGCAGGTGTTCCGTGCTGACGTATTCATCCTTGAAGCGCTTTATCTCTTCCCATGCCTGATCGAAAACATGTCGCAACCTGTCGGATATATACATCTGGCCGGCACCATGCACTTTGGGCGCGCGGGTTACGGCATCCCGCAGTTCCGTCGTGAGACCGCCGACATCCACCCCCAGCCTGGCCAGAACGGGAGAGGCCAGACCTTCCTCCTGTTGCAGCAGCGCCAGCAGCAGATGCTCGACGTCGACCTGCTGATGGCTGTTATCCTCGGCCAGTCCCTGTGCTATCTGAACGGCTTCCTGAGCCTTGACGGTGAATTTGTCGAATCGCATCTGTATTCCCTCCCGCACAATCCTGAGATTATCTATATTTCAGCATAAAATCCAGGAGGGTTGTTGTCAAGGTTCATAGTGTTATCTCCTTATTCCGGGATACATTTGAGCTTGTCTTTCCCGTTAATAAAGTTACCACCGTTCTTGCGACCCTGCGGATAATATAATTCTGGAGGCTGCTGTAGAGGCTTCAGCCCGCTTTATTGTTTCCGGAGACGGACATCTGCTGGAGTTGGCTGAATGGGAAGGTAT
>JAQVUQ010000077.1 GCA_028699365.1 bacterium
GCTATCTTGTGCATATAACGCCTCCCTGTTTCTTTTGTTTTTCCTCAAATTAACAAATTCGACAGGGAGCGTTATTTTACCTATTTATTAGACTTTTGCAACTACCTCACTCTACTCTCCTTTATCAGCAAACTATCATTTCCCACCCAACCAAGGATAGATCTAGAGTCTGACTTGACCGGATACCGCTCCTCATATATGACACGACACGTAGCAATATCATATATGCGGTACCCGGTAACACAAGAGTTACTGTAATTGGTACCATAAAGTATCGTCAGCAAGCGGGAGGAATCCGGCGACCAGTAGAAGCAGAAATAAGGCGTACACTCTTGGACCTCATCCGTACGCGTCAGTTGCATCAGTAATTCCCCGTATACCTTACCGTAATCCAACTTGCGCCGCCCTCCTCCGTAGTCGAAGTAGTTATCTTCAGGCCAGCAATATGCCGAATGAACTGCCTCGCCGGCAACTACAACATAGCGTCCATCGGGAGAATACTCGAATAAGGGATCTCCCTCAGCACCGATAACCGCTTCTCCACTACTTAAGTTTACCCAATATGATCTGCTGTCGGAGGGGCCGGTCTCATGATATGAAAGTATCCAATTACTCTCCTTCTTTCGTAGCGCCAAGTGATTTCCCGTTGACATATCCGGCCATGTCCAGCGGGATAGAAAGACATTACGCCATTTGCCTGAATTGAACTCATACACTTTTGTTAGACAACGCACTTCATGGTTGCGGGGCCCACTCTGCTTATCAATAGACGTTGCCACCATACCGCTGCCGTCGGGAATGGTCTTCCACTCCACACAGTTGTTCAACTGTGTAAACCATGCTTCATTCCCGTTCAGATCGTAATACACAAAGAAAACGTCGTGATCAGACCCCATAAGGGACCTTGGGTCTTTATAATCCTTTTGCCTGTCCGGACTATACCCCAGAACAATGCCTTTTTCATCCGGCAACCACTGTAAGGTTGCCTGTTCATAGGATCTGCCGAGGATCTTAAAATCCTTTCCGGAAAGGTCAAAGAGGTAAACAGCAACCTTTTCAGCTTCTCGTAATTTACCGTTAACCGCCAGGTAGCGTCCACTGGGGCTTGCAGTTATAGAGTAGACACGCGCCATTGCCGGCAGCGATCCTTCTGCCGTATCCCTGCCGTCAGGTTCAGAAGGGACGGATTTAACTTGCGCCTTACCAGGTATTGGAGCACCGTTAACAATACCAGATACAGTATATAGAAAAACTAATATACAAAAAACTGTTCTTACAGTTCTCCCGGCCGATAGCGATTGTCTAAATAAGCATAAGGAAATCGTATGACCTCCTGTCAACAGGTCATTAAATATGACCGGCATAGCTATTTTGGAATTATATCAATAAATCTTATAACAGCAAAATTATTTCAAGTGGTTATGTGATCAACGGCTCCCGGATATTCCAATCTTAGTGCTCTTGCCATACGCTTATTCTAGCAACTTTATATCGCCAATTCAATATTCAATGCCTGACCCTTACTTCCCCTGAAAAGGTAGCCGTTTCCCAACAATTTTCTGATAACGCAAAACAGCCGGTAACCCGCTTATTTACTGGGCTGCCGGCTGCTTTTTCGTCCACTTAACTGCAAAAGTCAGGTTATTATTACATAATATTGCCGAACAAAGTGAATTTGTCAATGTGACTGTGCTATCTTATGAATTTGCCATTGACAGACGGCAATTTTTGTCCTACATTTGTAAATAATAGGATAAAAATAATTGGAGGAGATTTTATGCCGGTAGTAAAAGTGTTGCCCAAGGGGCAGATAACGCTTCCCAAAGAAATGCGCAAGAGTCTGCAGATAAAAGAAGGGGATACTTTGCTTCTGGAAGAGACTGCTGAAGGCTATGCCATCAGAAAGGGTAAAACAATATTTGATTACATCGGTATATTGCCGAATTTAGGAATGTCTGTAGAGGAGATGAGGGAAAAAGCGATAAAGGAGGCGGCTGAAGACCGTGCTTAAGTCGTTTATAGATACGAGTGTCATACTAAGGCTTTTGGTTAAAGACGATGATCTGAAAAGCAAGGCTTGTGAAAATCTGCTTAAGCAGGCAAGGCATGAAGGCATAAGTCTTAATCTTTTGCCTGTTGCCATTCTGGAAATAGTCTGGGTGATGGAGAAGATTTATAAGTTTAACAAATCTACCATTAGAGAGATTGTAGAGGCGCTTTTAAATACTCCTGGATTAAGAGTGGAAATGGAGGAAGTTTTCCGAAGAGCGTTAAAAACTTACGCAGAAAAAAACATTAAGTTTGGTGATGCGGTCATGGGGCACTGGGGACTGGCAAAAGATATTGCTGCGGTTTATACCTATGATGAGAAGGACTTCAAGCGGATAGAAGGTCTTGATGTAAGAAGGCCGTAAAAGTTTTGCTCTTTCCATCAGGTAAAATCTTTTAGCAGATATCCAAAGAGGCATGCCGTCGCAGTTCCGCCAATCCTTCATCCCTGGTGATAATCTTTCGTTGAGCCGATGCCAGAAGATCGGTAAACCGCCGGTTATCGAAATCAAGGTTGCAACTGATAGAGTAAAGCGCGTAGAGCGAGGGATCGGTAAAGGGGTGATCCAGATTGAGAAGATTGGAGATAAAGGTAACCGGTGTGCCGGCAACTTGTCCGGCCCATAAAGGAAGGTTAGTAATCTTAAAAGATTTGCCGGGCAGAAAGATATCCGCTATCAGATGATAGAACTCTTCGATGCTGGTATGCTCGCTGTCCAGAACATTGATCGCTCTGCCTGCGGCTTCCGGCTGTGTAGCCGCCATAAAGTTGGCTGCAGCCACATTGCGGACATGCGCCAGCGGCCAGCGATTGCGCCCGCGCCAACGGCCGAAGTTGACCATCCGGGATGAGGTGCGCAGAAACTCAACCGCACGTGGAGTAAGGGTTTTATCACCTATACCCCAGACTGCAGCCGGACGGACAATAGCATATCTCTCAACGGAAAGTTCATTGCGTATCCACCGCTCTGCAGCAATCTTGTACTCCGGATACGGGTTGCGCGTACTGTTGACCAAAGGAAGCGCATCTTCGCTTTCCCCGACAAAATCACGCAGACCGTAAACATCCGTCGTCGATACAAATACAAATCGGGGCACATGAAGTGTCTTTGCCAGCATCCCCAGATTAATCACCGCTTCATAATTGGTTCGGCGAAATTCACTCCGCCTCCCCACATCGGAAGCCCTTCCGGCACAGTGGACAACGGCGTCCAATCTACCGTCGCGCTCATTCAGGATTGAGATAACCTTCTCATTCAATGCATCAGCATCCATCATATCGCCTTGCAACAGAGTCACTACACCGTCACGATGCAACTGTTCGATATCCGGAGACAGCGTCCGGTGCACCAGTGCCAGTACGTGCCATCCCTGCGCCGTGAACTCTCGCACGGTATAGCCACCGATAAAACCCGCCGCCCCGGTGATAAGGACCTGTTTCACGCAATCACTCCTATATCCCTGCCCAGACGGCAGATAGTATCCAACGCCGTATCCATATCCTGCTGCGTCAGAGAATTCATGATGCACAAGCGAAGCCGGCACTCTTTACGACGCACTGCCGGATAGGTGACGATATTGGTATACACTCCGTTGCGGCGCAGATCGTTGTTGAACTGCACAAGCTTCGCCTCATCGCCCACTATAACAGGGATAATGGCCGATTCGGAGCTACCGGTATCGAAGCCGCGTGCCATCAGCCCTTCTTTCATATAACGTATATTGTGCCACAGGCGATCGCGGCCAGCCGCATCGTCGCGAAGCAGCTTAAAGACCTCGATCAACCCGGCGACTATAGGAGCCGGAATGCTGGTCGAGAAGAAGTAGGTTCTGGCATAGTAGCGCAGATACTGAATAAGCCTGGCACTGCCCACGCAGTATCCTCCGATGGCGCCCGGTGTTTTACTGAAAGTGCCGACGGTAATATCCACCTGATCGGCACAGCCGCATTGTTCTGCCGTGCCGCGTCCGGTTGGCCCCACTACGCCTAAGCCGTGTGCATCATCCACCATCACCCGTGCGCCGTAGCGACGTGCCAGCGCAGCAATGTCAGCCAGAGGTGCTATATCGCCGTCCATGGAGAATACGCCGTCTGTGACGATAAGGCGTCCTCGCTGCGATTCGGGCAGTTGCCCCAGTATCTTCTCCAGGTGGCGCAAATTGCGATGCAGGTAGACCTTGACCTCTGCCTGAGAAAGAGCGCAGCCGTCAAAGATGGAGGCATGATTATAGGCGTCGTTGATAACGACATCGCCGGCACCGCACAGGGCGGAAATCACGCCTACGTTGGCGGAATAACCGCAGGGAATGAGGATGGCATCCTCAGCGCCGTAAAACTCGGCCACCAGTTGCTCCAGTTCCCGGTGCAGATCCGTCGTGCCGGCATAAAGAGAAACGGCCCCCATGCCGTATCCGTATTTGGCACAGGCGTCCCGGCAAGCGGCTACTACACGAGGATGCGTCGTCAGCGAGAGATAAGAATTAGAGCCGAGCATGATGACCTCTCGGCTCTCCCCATTACGATCCCTGACGGTAGTGCGGTTGGCTACGGCACCGAGCAATTGCACGCTCAGCCCGTCGACGTATGCCGATGCGGACTGACGGATATGAACATCAAGCGCCTCAAGCTTGTCGAAAATATCCTGTCGTCCGTTATCGGGAAGAAAATCTTCGAAATGCCTCTCGTTCTCTTGTATGATGCTCACTCTGATACTCCTTTCAAAGGTGACAATACAACGGTCTGTCGCTGTCGCAGTATACGGTGCAGAGGTTGCAGTTAATGCAGCGTGAACGGGAGAACTCTCCGGCGGCAATCTGTTGCGGCAGGTTCGGCTGGCAGATCAACGGCCTGCACAACGCCACCGCATCCAGTCCCCGTGTCGTGATGCAATCGAGCATGCTCTCCAGAGTTCTCATGCCCCCGACCGGAATAACCGGCAGAGATGATTGACGTTTGATACGGACCGCTGCAGGAACGTTATACTCTTCCGCAAAGGGAATGATTCCGGCCTGGTATGCGGGAAAGCAGAATCGCTTCCACATATGGCGAACCAAAGCCGGATAGCGGTTGTAAAGCGGATTCACCTGCAGAGCAACGTCAACCGGAATACCTCCGCGCATGATATTCAGAGCGTACTCCATTGTGCCGTAGCTCACTTCCACGGCATCAACGCTCAATGCCTCCAGGCAGACGACCGTCTGCAATGCATCGTCAACACCGAGACCGGGGACGGTATCTTCACCGGCACTGATCTTCACCAGAATCGGAAAGTCATCCCCGCATTTCCGGCGGATAGCGATTATCACTTCCTGCAGCAGCAGCGTCGGCTCCGCCCAGCGGTCTTTACGTGTGTTGGTCCAGGGCGATAAAAACTGGTGTATCAAATAACCGTGCCCGGCGTGAACCTGCACGCCGTCGAACCCTGCCTGCCGAGCACGGTAAGCCGCGCAGGCGAAGTCGTTGACGATTACTCGTAGCTCATCATCTCCGAGCATCCGAACAGGCTGCCGAAAATAGGTGCAACGGCGGGAAGAAGCACCGACTACAGGCTGTCCGGTAATGCGGCTAAGCGTCTGCCTGCCGGTATGGGCTATCTGCATGAAAAGCCTGGTCCCCCGTCCTTCATCGCGTACTCGGGTGACGATATGCGCCCATGGGCCTGTCTTATCGTCTTGATCCATACCGCATTGCCCCGGCTGCATGGCCCGGCCCTGCCGCGAGATGAACGCAAATCCGGTAACAATGGTACCGACACCGCCGCGTGCCAGCGCCAGGTAGAGTTCGCCCAGTTCCGGGCGGGGCACACCCTGCACATCGCCCCAGCCTTCATAGGTTGCCGAGCGTACAAAGCGATTGGGCAGGGTGATGTGTCGCAGTGCCAGCGGTGAGAACAGGATATCCGGCCTCAAAGTCACCCGGCATCCACCTCCCTGCCGGCATGAAACAACATATTAGTTGCGGCGATTACCTCGCGAATATACTCATCCATATCGGCTGCCCCCCTCGGACATGGCGGCGGCTGCGACATACGAGACAGCAGCCTGCCATGACGCGTTATGATCAACCCTGCTGCCGCATCCGATCGCACCGTACCTATCGCGGTTGCTCCTGCATCATACAAAGCACGTTCTACGGCATTGTCGGCATTGTCCGGGACGGCAAAGAGCAATTCGTATTCTCCCGCCCCGCCAAGCAGGCAGGCTTCTACCGGTATGCCTGATTGCCGGGCGGCGGTATCCGTTCCCGAGGCAAACGGGATCCGGTCGATGGCCACTTCCAGGCATAAGCCGGGATTCAGTTCGTGAAGCAGCCACACGGCGTCAAAGAGCCCGCCGCTGGTATCAATGCAAGCGGTCGCAGTCTCCCTGACCAGGCGAACCGTCTCCAGACGCAACTCAAACCGCGGCGTGGGCTGACGGGTAAGGGCCGCTATGTTGGCATCGCCAAACGGCCCGGAAACCCACAGCGTCTGCGGCGCTCCGGGAATAATCCGCGTAAGCGGCTTTTCCTGTGTAATTCGACCCATGGCAAAGCCGCAGTAGCGCCACTCCCCGGCCGTTCCCAGATCGCCGCCGCAGAGAGCACAACCTGTCTGCGCCAGCACCGAACCGATGCCGTGCGCCAATTTATCGAGCCATATCCGGTCTGCCTGGCGAGGCAGAGTCATGCTATGCATATACCAGGCCGGCTCCGCACCGGCAGCCAGAAGATCGCTCAACGTCGCGGTCGCCAGGTTCGCTCCCAGTGTCTCCGGATCATCGCCGGTAAACAGGTCCTCCTCCGGCGAGAATTCATCCATTGTCAGTGCCCATAATTCATCGCCCAGGCGAATTATCTCGGCATCACAGATCATAAGATCATTCTGCTGTTGCGGATGCCTGGGAAATGCGCCGGCAATACGACGAATTATCTCGTATTCATGCATACGGCATCCCTCCGATCAGAGCCAGCGCCTGCGGCCGGATATCTATCGCGACCGGTAAGAATCCGCGCGGATCGCCGTCGAATTCGATCTCCTGCATCTGTCCGGCGGTCACCTGGACGGACCGGCACTTCCTAACCAGCACACCCGGCATTCCGGCCACAGCACCGGAGTAGAAAGCGGGAATTGCACGGCACATACCGGTGCGGCTGCGCCCGGCGATGCTCACCAGATAAAGCGTCCCGTCGTTACGGCCCACATCCAGTTGCAGACGCAAACCGGAAGCCAGATAGGGGTTCTTGACCACGGACAGATTGTTCACCTGAGGCAGGCTCACCTCTTCTCCGTCTATAACAAGCTCCAGGTCCACACGCCGGTTGGCCAGCAGTGCCCGGAGCAATGAGGCTCCGGTACCCGGGACATCGCCGAGATACCGCCGCCAACGATTAGCACAGCGGGCCACAGATGCCCCCAAACCGATATTACAACTGCAACCGAAATAAGCTGTGCGAGCATGACCATCGGCATCGCAGCAGGTAATCCCGGCGACATCGACCTGCTGCAGCGCGCCGTTCAATAAGGCGTTCATGGCACGAACAGGATCGATAGGAATGCCGTGAAAGCGACAGAAATCCGGACTGGTGCCCGAGTAGAGCACGCCCATGCGCAAATCGGAATTGCCTGACTGCATAACACCATCGAGCACTTCGTTGATAGTGCCGTCACCGCCGACAGCTACCACCGTATCGGCTTCCGTCGCTGTTTTTGCCAGAAAGAAGGCATGCCCTATATGCTCGGTATGCACACATCTGTACGAGACGCCTGCCTGCCGGAGCATCTCTTCCCATTGCGCCCAGAGATGTTTGCCGTGGCCCGATCCGGATCCAGGGTTCATTATCAGCAGCAGGCTCATCGATAGATGCCCAGTTCCTTATAGAGGGGAGTCGGCCTGCCGTGATCCCAGCCCTCAACAAGCGTTTGCGTTACCTCCCAGGGTAACGGGGTTTGCATCAGTCCATGCTCTTTGATTGCCGCCTGGATGGTATCAGCCTGCTTGCAACACAGCCAGTCGCAACACGGGATGGCGAAACAGGCACGCATCCGGGCGAAAATGGTTTCAAACGGCTCCGTCCGGACATTTCCAAAAGAGATATTGAGGAATTCGCACGGCTGCACTTCACCGTATGCGTTTACGTAGAAGCGGTCGATGCCGCCTGCCGTGCACCCCGCCGTTTCCGCTCGTTCCTCATAAATCTGCGCTGCCAGCGAAGGATAGTCATGCCGTGCCCGGCTGTTGTAGAGAGCATGCGTCTGCTCTATGTGCATAAGCACCTCTTGTGATTGCTGCATACTCTCCTTGCGGCCCAGCCAGATCCCCGCCGGTTTCGGGTGGATAAGCTGCACGTAATCGCACGCTAATTCACGTGCCAGATTCATCAACCGCTCCACTCCGCCGTTGCAGACCTCCTCTTCGGACAGCATGCTGTTCATAGCCGCTACCAGGTTATGCTCCCGGCAGAGTTTCAAAGTATTACATGCCGTATCGAACGATCCGGGCACGCCGGTAAGGGCATCGTGTACATCGGGATCGGGTGAATGAATCGAGACCATCAGGCCGAAGAGACCGGCGGATTTGAGCTGCCGCAGCATCTCCGGCTGCAGGTGCGCCCCGGTGGTATTTACCCACAGCTCCGATCTCCGATCGAGCGCCTGTATCAGCTTCAGCAGGCGGGGATAACGCATGAACGGCTCGCCGCCCTCGATATCGAACATGGCAACGCCCAGGTTCTGAATACGGCGTGCCGTATCAATGAGCTGTTCCTCGTTCAGGTCAGCGCCGGTGTCATAATGCTGATAACAATGCCGGCACTTGTAGGAACAGGCTTTAGTCATGGAGAGTACAATGGTGATCGGAGATGGAGGCGTGCGGAGCAGCTTATTTTCCAGTGCATAGAAAAATGCAGGCGATGGATAAGCAGGCAGGTAAAGCTGAAATTTATACCCGTTGAAGACACGGACGACTTTATTGTGCCGGAATACGAGCAGCAATAGGAGCGCACGCCGGAGGAAACGAAGATAGGCCGGCAGCGACCACCCGTAAGCACCGGGCCTGACGGCATACCTTGCAGCGACATGCAAAGCGACCTTTGCAAAGAAGAGAGATTTCCCCAATCCCGTGATATAGTGCTTCTCCCGCATGGATGGTCCTCCTTACGCTTTGGCGTCCCGATGCAAACCGAATAACATACCGATAAGGCTATAGCTGGCAATCAAGAGACAAACCGCCAACACTCCGTTCATCAAGGCAATCAAAGCTATCTGTCCTGAGACGCAAGCGCGGATACCCATCGCCAGGTTTGTATAGGCTTGATCGCCGGTAGGCCGGCGATAAAACAGCAGCGCCGTCCATATCTGTAAGGATACCGCGAATGCCGCACATAAGGCAAACAGGAGAGAGATTTTAAGCTCATTTCCCGGCAGCCAGCCGAGAGCCATAAAAAGAATGAACGCCGCCATGGGGATGAAGGCGCCGATGATCCCCGCCTTACGAGCCTTATCCATACCGTACCGCACGATAAAGGTGCGTTTTCCGGCAATGCGGTCTCCCTCGTAATCCTTGAAATACGTATAGTACGTCATGACGGCGTTGAGTAAGACAATCAGGAGAAAGACG
>JAQVUQ010000078.1:0-3056 GCA_028699365.1 bacterium
CACCATCCTGAACAATTAGTGACGTCTTATGAGGAAGACAAGTAGAGTTCCCAAGCGATGCCGAAGTTCACTCTCTAAAGACCGAGTAACGTACCCGAACCCTCTGTGCCTCTGTGCCTTTGTGCCGGCCGCGCCGAAGCTCATATGGAGCGAAGGCGGGCCTTTGTGCCTGAACAAAGCATTCGCAGCAGGTTGCGCTTGCAGGCTGAAAAGCGCCTGGCCGGCGGGTATGGATAGAGCAGAAGCGGCAGCAGGCTCTGAAGAAAAGTCATAAATACAAGGACGTGGAAATATATCCGGGCCTCCCGCTCGGAACGATGTTTGCGATAAAGATTCAGTCTGCCTTTGGCCAGCAGATAGTGACGTCTGGATGAACCGATTCCCGTGGAGGAGGCTCCGCCTACATGCATTACCGGCGCGTCTCTGATCACCGCCATACGCCACCCGGCTTTGCCGATGCGCCAGCTCCACTCAACGTCCTCCCCATAGAAAAAGAGCGAACCGTCCAGTCCGCCCACCTGATCCAGAACCTCACGTTTTACCATGATACAGTAACCGGGCAGAATGGAGGTGGATATCATTGCCGGAAGACGGCCTGCTCTTTGAGGATCCAGCTTAGCGTTCCCGGAAAAGGACGGTCCCAGAAGCGACAGGGTATCGCGCCAGAGAGTCGGATAAGGCCACCACGTTCTGGCGATACGCCCGTCAGGCCTCATTTCCAGGCCCCCAACCGCTCCCATACCCGGGTCGCCGTCCAACGCTTCGGCCAGTCTGTTCAAGCTGCCAGGAAAGAGCGCGGCATCGGAATTGAGCAGGAGTACGAGTCTGCCGCGGCTCAAGCTGAAACCGAGATTGTTGGCAGCGGCAAAACCGAGGTTGATCTCCGAACAATGCACCAGCGCGCCGAACTGTCTGGCCACCTCTACCGAAGCGTCCCCGGAGTTGTTATCGACGACGATTATCTCCCCGTCTCTGCCGGAGCGCTTTATCTCGGTCCGTACCGAACTCAAACAACGGTAGAGAAGGGAGCTCTGGTTGTAACTGACGATGACAATGGAATATTCCACAGCTTCACCTCATCTTTGCCAGCGCACCGTATACTCGCGGATAGCGATGCCTGACGGCGTATGTCAGGGCCTTGCCGCTCTCATAGAGCGCCTGATGGATTATCAACCGGTGCATGCTCTCTCTCAGGCCCAATTCCTCTCTGAGATAGCCGTAATGCCTCCGTAAGAAACGGATATTATTGCGTACCGCCCAATAACGGTAGCGCCAGGGACTGTTTCTCCACTGGCCCCCGCCCGTCACTATCTCCCGCGGCAGATGATAACAGGCGGTATGAGGACAGAAGAAGAGATTGTAGCCCGCTTTGGCGCATCTGACATAGAAATCGCTCTCCTCCCGGTATCCGTTCACCGGATAGTCCTCGTAATAGCGCAGCTCATCCCAGACGGACCGCCGGATCAGGCTGCAGGCATGCAGCAGAATGAACGGCGTATCCTCGTCGCCTTTCAGCGACAGATCTCCGATCAGCAGCCTGGGGTTAAGCAGCCGCCCCCGGCGCGCGTCGGCCCTGGCCAGCGCCTGATCCTCGCTCTCTCCCTGCAGCAGGTATATCAGCCGGCCGGCCATGACATCGGCATCGTGCTCTACGGCACATCCTAACAGCACCTCGGCATAATCGGAAGCAAACGTCAGATCATCCTCGCCGAAGAGTATATATTCTCCTTCGGCCGCCGCCGCCCCGCTGTTTCTGCAGGCGGGCGCACCCAGGCGTTTCCGATGGCGGATAACCTTGAGTTCCTTCCGCTGTCGGGCTGTCCTGGCCAGCATATCGGAAGTTCCATCCGTGCCGGCGTCATCGACCACGATAACCTCCCGGCATCCCTGCTCAAAGTAAGAATCGAGCGTAGCGGAGAGAATATCGGTCCGGTTATGCGTAGGGACTATTATGCTTATCCTGTCCACAATAGTTCTTCCTCTATCCTGTCATGTAATCTCCCCATCAGAGCACCCTCGGAAAAGAGCGCGGCCACCTGATCGTATCTGTCGCGGTAAACGGACCTGCCGTCGCGGAGAGCCTCTATCACGGCCCCTGGAAAATCACCGATATCGGCTATCCTGACACCCGGCAGACCGGACGGAACTCCCTCCATTCCCTTGGCCGTCGATACCACCGGCTTGCCGCAGGCCAGCGCCTCTATCGTCTTGATGCGCATGCCGCCGCCCTCCAGAACAGGCACCATGACCAGATTGGCTCGTTGCCAGTAAGACATCACATCCTCCACAAAGCCGGGGAACTCCATACTCGGATGCTCTATATCCTGAGGCGGATTGGCGCCTACAAACTGGAAACGTGTCCCCGGCATCTCCTGCAGAACCTTGTCTACTATACGTTCTCTGGCTACATACACGGCCTGCCTGTTGCCGGGATTGTTATAGTTGCCCACAAAGAGCACCACGGGCGGATCCGTGGGAGGATCCTCATAAAAGGGGTTCATCACGGTTTCATCAAAGCCCCCCGGGATGGTCATCACCTTGTCCGTCCAATGGCTGAAGACCGTACCGTCGTCTTCCGTGATGGCCACGGTCAGCAAGGCATCGGTACACGCCGTGCGCTCCCACCAGTAGACGTACGGGATCAGAGGAAAACGCCGCCAATCCTTTCTACCGAAATCGATATAACGCTTGTATTCCACGTTATGGGTAGAGTAGATATAGGGAATTCCGTAACGGCGTTTCAACATACGGGCGTAAAGTCCGCTGTTGCTGAAATCGGCAAAGACGAGATCTATCCCTTCCCGCTCTACTATCCCGGCAGCCTGCCGGTACATGCCCGCATCGTAGATAAAGAAGCCTTTATCGCTGTAAGGAATGCGCACCACGCTTTTGACCTGGTGAGGAATAAACGCCTTCTGTCTGATATTGGAACGCCTGGGATCGTGCCCGAAGCCCTCCATAAAGAGCAGATGCACTTCGTAATGCTGCGACAGGTATTTGAGCAGGGAAGCTCCCCGGATGGAAGAACCGGTCCCAGGAACGGTCATATCGTAGGT
>JAQVUQ010000078.1:3156-6762 GCA_028699365.1 bacterium
GATAACCCTGGCCGGCATTCCAACTGCGATGGAATAAGGCGGTATATCCCTGGTCACCACCGCGCCGGCGCCGATGATCGAACCGCTGCCGATAGTCAATCCGTCCATGACCTTGACCCCGGCTCCCAGCCAGACATCATCTCCTATCACCAATTCGCGCACCTGCTGCCCCTGTGCCATAATGGGAATATCCGTGCGGTCATGACGATGCGAGCCGCCGCCGATAAGGTAACAATACGGGGCAATCAACACATTGGCCCCTATTACCACCCGCTTTGAGGATTGTATAAAGCAATTCATGGCTATGTTGGTATTCTCGCCTATCTCAATATCCCCGTTCTTGCAGCTCAGAACCGTGGCCCGCCCGATAATGACGTTATCACCCACGCTGATGCCCCGGTTATCGCTCCCCTTGGCATCCAGGACGGTATAATCGTCACAGTAAACGCTGTTGCCCAGGCATATCTTCTGCGGATGCCTGAGGACCATGTCGCGGCCGAAAAAAACCTTGCGCCCCACTCTGCCCATAAGACCCGGATAGATGCGGGAACGCAGAAAAAAACCGGCGGCGCCCGGGATGGAGCCGCATGTCGCCAGAGACGCCTCGTATCTCAACAGCCCGGCTAATCCACCCTGCCCCAGTACCATCTCCATATAGTTAGCCAGCGGAGAGCGGCCGTCCTCGGTCAGCCTGGCCTGCAACTCGGTCTTGCCGATGGAACTCATTCTCTTATTCCCTCCATATAAACGACATAGCCGGGTGTACCGGGCAGCAGCAGATCGAGAGCGCCTATGCATCTGAGCAGCGGTAATACTGCTTTGTACAAACGGACAGCTCCGCCTCCGCCGCTCAGTTCATCCTTGCCGGACGGACGGTAATCATTATAACCTCCGCTGCCCTTGATACGGATGTAGGCGGCGTTGACCATAAGTTCCACGGCCTCGGTGAAGAAGCGTGAGTAGCTGCCTCGACGCATGGGAGTAAATCCACAGGCGATCATCGTCTCCTGCAGGCTCTGCAGAGTGTACCCCGGGCGGTAATGCCCATACCGCTCCATAGTCAGCCCCAGACGCTCCTTGAGAATGTTCAGCGGCAAGCCGTGCCCGCTGGCCGGCGTCAGCACCAGCAACCCGCCCTCCGGCTTGAGGATTCTACGGCACTCTCTGAATATTGCCGTGTCGTCGCTGATATGTTCAGGGCGGGAGAGGAGGATGAAGTCAAAGCTGGCATCCTGCCAGGGAAGAAAATCGTCCTCCAGTATAACGACGTCGTCACCGAGCAGTTCCCGGCTGGGACCAAGCCATCGTTTCTCCAGGCAGGCTGCGTGCCACTCTCCGCCCTTGATCCGGTGCAGGTAATCTGCCAGCACGCCGGTCTCGGCTCCTATCTCGAGGCAACGTAAATTCCCAAGATCGGGTACCAGCCGTTTAAGTATACGCAGCTTGGCGCCCTTCTTGATCGACATAGACGACAACTTATGCTGCCAGGCATCTTTCAAGTTAGCTCACTCTCCCTGTAGCGCCCTTCGGGCGCGGTTGCTGGTTGTTGGTTGTTGGTTGTTGGTTGTTGGTCTCGGGATTCCCATGCATGCCTTGCTTGGGCTGTTTACTTTTGCTGGAAATTTACGCATGGTTATTTAGCTCTTCCAATTAATCGCCTTAACTTGCCGTAGCCCAGCAACTGCTCGGTCAGAAAAGGGCCCAGATTCAAACGCGGCAGGCCTGCCATGACTTCACGCCACAGCAGATCGCAATTCCTGCATATGTCCACTCTCTCCGGATGGCCGCCGGCTATGGCATGCCTGATGGACATCATACGCCGGGAGTTCCAGGCATGCATCAGAGGCATATCTTCAATATTGCCCAGCGTTTCCCGGAAGTACCAATCCTGCGGACAGGGGGATATGGCTCCGTCCCAGCCGATAACCATGGCATACCAGATATTGCTGCAGGGCACATAGGAGTAGCTCTCTCTCCCGGCATCCAGGTCTATATTCCCTCCCCAGTTGTGCATGGCCTTCACCCTGAAAGCATCCAGCGGCAGGCCTTTGAAATTGGACAAAAATTCGCTCTTCTTCATTTCCAGGCCGCCCTCCCCCAGATCCAGAGCCTCTATCACGGTTACCGGTCCGTGTCCGTGCCTGGCCTTGGTCTCCAGAAAGGCGCCGATACGGCATATGGTGTCATGAAAGTCGGCTCCCCGGCGTATCTTCTCATAACTCTCCTGCTCCAGGCCGTCGAAGGAGAAAGAAATGAAAGAGAGTCCGGCCTCTATCAAATCTTCGGCCAGTTCCGATGTCATCAGGGTGCCGTTGGTATTGAGCCTTACGGCCACTCCCTGTGAATGAGCATAAGCCGTCATTCTGACTATATCCGGGTGCAACAGCGATTCTCCCCGGTGACAGAGATGGATGTCGTTGATCGTTCCCGCCGCCTGATTGATGATCTCCTTGAACTGATTGAGCGGCATAAAGCCTCTGTGCATCGGCTCTTCGCTGCCGTTGGGACACATGGTGCATTTTAGATTGCAATGGTTGGTGGGCTCCACCCAGAGGCGCAAAGGATGATAACGGCAGAACTGTGCTCCCTGCTTGTAAGACCTCCAGGCCCGGTAAAGCTTCTTTCCCCTCAGTATCAAAGACACTATCCCGTCACCTTCTTCCACAGATGCCTGGCCGCATGCCCGCTTACCAGCAAGTGCCATGCGCCTCGCCTGGCCTCATCCACCATGATATTCAGCGGCGCTATGCAATCGAACCAGCAGATAGGGTGACGGTTGCACCGGACCCTCTCCCGTACCAGCCTGGCCTCCTCGGAGAACCAGAGATTCCTGAGGGAATCCTCCATCAGATTGCCTATCTTATGAAAGGCTGCCGGACAAGGATGGAGATCGCCGTTGGGCATGATGCTGGCAATGGAGTAACCGGCGACGCATCGATAGCGGTAAAGTGTCTGCGGCGATTTGATATACTCTCCCATAGTCTTTATGTACTCCCGGTCATAGGGGATCAGACCCGGATAACTTTTTCTTATCTCTATCAAACGGCGATTGAAATCCTCCGCTTCCGATGCGTTCAGAAGCACATCCCTGGAAGGGCCGTAACTCTCCACGTCCTGAACCACGGACATAGTCCAGCCGTCAAGATCGAGAGAGCGGCAGAACTCAGCCAGGTTCTCCAGGTCACCCAGATTACGATTGTTGATGGTGGAGTTGACGAACACCCGCATGCCGTGCCTGCGGCGTATGCGTTTAAGCGATTCTATCGCCTGCAGTGCCTTGCTGTAGCTGCCTTTGACGACCCGGATGCCGTCGTTGATCTGCTCGGTCGATCCGTCCAGAGAGATATAGACGGCATTGAGTCCGGCCCGGCCCAGATCCAGGGCAACCTCATCGTCTATGAGGGTGCCGTTGCTGTTGATGGAGCATTTCACTCCCAGCCGCCTGGTAAATTTCACCAGTTCCGGCATATCCGTGCGTAACATGGTCTCTCCGCCGGAATAGGAGATATGCATCGTTCCCAGGCGGGAGGCCTGCCATATAATGGCCTTGGCCTGCCCTGTGTTCAGCTCTTCTTTAGACGGATTGCGCCACAAGCTGCAGTTGAG
>JAQVUQ010000078.1:6862-9594 GCA_028699365.1 bacterium
ACATGGTCTCTCCGCCGGAATAGGAGATATGCATCGTTCCCAGGCGGGAGGCCTGCCATATAATGGCCTTGGCCTGCCCTGTGTTCAGCTCTTCTTTAGACGGATTGCGCCACAAGCTGCAGTTGAGACAGCGTGAATTGCAGCGATGAGTTATCTCCCAGAGTATCTTAACCGGACCGGCCAGAGGCTCCTTCCCGCCCCGGGCAAAATGTAGATGGTTTTTAATCTGTCTGTATATGCGCACAACATTCTCCTTTAGTAACCCGGGTCATTGCGGAACCACCTGACCTGCAAACGGACCCCAAACTAACAACTAACAACAAAACCAGAATAACCTACCCGAATTCCTGATTAGCCAACCCCAGACTACCATATGCTTCCAGCAATTTACGCTCAAAACTCTGAGGCGTATAGTTCTCCCTGGCCAGTATTTCAGCTTTAGCCGCCCGGCGCTGCGCCCCGGCACTATCGGTCAGCGCCCTTATCAATCCCCCGGCCAGCGAAGCTGCATCAGTGCCGCAGATAAAAGCGCTCTCATCGTCAAGCACAGCCGTATGAGCACCGATATCGGTGGCCACAATGGGCTTGCCGGAGGCCATGTATGTATAGATCTTATACGGTATGTTGTCTCCGATACGCCGCGGTGATACCAGTATCTCCGAGGCTGCCAGATATGCCGGAAGATCGCCCGGATCGCGCAACCCCAGAAATTGCGCCCTGTTTCCCAGTTTCATGGTCCCGGCAATCTCCTTCATACTGCGTATCTGCTCCTCCCGCCCGCCGATGACTATGCACCGGGCTTCAGGCACCGCTTCAGTTACCTGCGACATAGCCCGTATCAGGCTATCCACCCCCTGATAGCGTTCAAGCGAACCGGCATAGGTTATTATGCGGGCTCCCTCGAACGCCTCCTCCGGATACACCCGGACGGACCGCCCGTCCTCTGCTTCATCGAGAGGGATATCCTCCACCACCGCCACCCTGGCTGTCCGGCACATCCTTCCGGCCTCATCCGCCAGCCGTTTGCCGATGGTGAGGACCAGGGCGCTGCGCCGCACGGCCCATCGCTCCATCCTCCTGGCCAGCGGGGCGGCAAAGGCATAGCCTCTGGTGGCGGATATCTGCTCCGACAGCAGGGAATCCATATCGTATATCACCGGCTTCTTCAACAGCATGCCCAGGCCCGCCGCCACAAAGGCTGCTTCCTCCACACCGTGTATGCAGTCGTAGCGCTCCCGCAGAGCCTGACGCAACGCGACATATGCCAGGCCGATGTCGAAAACGATCTTCCTGCCCGACAGTCCTATGCCCACCTCTTTTACCGGCATCATCCTGGGCACTCGTATAATGCGCAGGTTTTCCACCTCTATATCCTGCCCCATCGGATAGGTGACCAGATCGACCCGATAGCCCCGGCCGCATAGAACCCTGACCATGTTGCGAACCGCCAGCGGCGTTCCCCTGATCTCGAAGAACGGCTGCGGAGCCAGAAGCAGTATCCTCATTCTTCCCGCCCTGCTATCTCTCTGATGGCGTATATGGGCTTGCTCTGTGCCTCGTGATAGGTGCGGATGACCAGTTCGCCCAGAAGACCGATGGAGATAAACTGTATTCCTACAAAGATCAGCATTATAAACATCAGCAGCAGCGGCCGTCCGCCAATGCTGACATGATAGATAAACTTCAGCAGCGTCATATATATCCCGCCGATAAGCCCCAGAGAGGAGGCAATCATGCCGAAAAGGCCGAAGACCTGCATCGGCCGGGTGGCGGAAGTCAGCATGAATTTAACGGTTATCAGATCCAGCATCACCCGGACGGTTCTGGAGAGACCGTATTTGGACTTGCCGGCCCGTCTGGGATGATGGCGAACTTTTATCTCCGCCACCCGCACCCCCATCCAGCCGGCCAGAGCGGGAATGAACCTGTGCAGTTCACCATACAGATGAACGCCCTTTATAACATCGGAGCGGTAAGCCTTGAGCGTGCAGCCGTAATCGTGCAAAGCCACTCCGGTAAGTCTGGAGATCAGACGGTTGGCTATCATAGACGGCAGTCGCCTGGTAACGAACTTATCACGGCGCTTCTCCCGCCAGCCGCTGACTACGTCGTACCCTTCCTCCATCTTGGCCAGCAGTTGCGGGATGTCGGCAGGATCGTTCTGCAGATCGCCGTCCAGAGTGATGATAACCTCTCCCCTGGCGAGATCGAAACCGGCGGTCATGGCGGCTGTCTGACCGAAGTTGCGGCGCAGACGTATGATGCGCCAGCGTCCGTTCTTCTGTAACATGGATCGCAACAGATCGAAGCTGCCGTCACTGCTGCCGTCGTCCACGGCAATTACTTCCGCGCCGCCCTTAATACCGTCAAGTTCCTTCTCCAAGGCACGGTAGAGAGAGTCTATGTTCTCGACTTCGTTATATATGGGGATCACCACGGACAGAAACGGGCGCCCTTCGGGCCGGAAGCGCCCTGCGGGCGCAGTTGTTAGTTGTTGGCACGCTTCGCTTGAAGCGCCCTGCGGGCGCGGTTGTTGGTTGTTAGTTGTTGGTTTCAAGATTCCCATGCATGTCTCCAGGTTTCGTTATTCGTTATTTGTTATTAGCCTGACTTATCCGCAAATACTATGCCAACACCTCACCGTCGGTTTCGGGCAACTCAGCGCCGTCCGACCGTCTGAAAGCCAGTAACGCCCTGATGCTTCTGCCGAATACGGTATAATAGATCATCCA
>JAQVUQ010000079.1 GCA_028699365.1 bacterium
TGGCTGTTTACAGCTTGGAACCCGTAGCGGTTCCTGAAGTCAATACCAAATACAGAACTATCAAGACCAGGATACCGGTGCCGGAATCACTGCCCGTCTTCGAGGCGTTGAAGGAATCCGAGCCCCAATCCATGATGGGCCAGCCGCCCATCGTCTGGCACAGCGCCGATGATTTCACCGTGGCCGACAAGTGGGGCAACCGCTGGATAGACTGGTCGTCCTGCGTACTGGTGTCCAACATAGGGCACGGTCGTAAGGAGATCAAGGATGCCCTGAAAGAGATCATCGATCAGGATCTGCTGTCCACCTACGTCTTCATACATGAGCAGAGAGCGGAACTGACAAAGGCCCTGCAGGCTCTGTCGCCCGATCCTGACAACTATCACGTCTTCCTGCTCAGCACCGGCAGTGAGGCCACGGAGAACTGCGTCAAGCTGGCCAAAACCTATGCCATCAACAAATACGGCCCTGCCAGAAAGTACTTCGTCAGCTTCCGGAACGCTTTTCACGGGCGCACCATGGGCTCGCAACTGGCCGGGGGCATGGAAAAGCTTAAGACCTGGATGGTGGACCGTGATCAGACGTTTGTCCAGGTGCCTTTTCCCGACGGCTACAAGAACGAGGATGTCTCCTTCGATCTCTTCCTCAAGACTCTGGCGGATAAAGGCATCAAGCCGGAGGAGATTGCAGGCGTTATGACCGAGAGTTATCAGGGAATAGGCCCTGATTTCCTGCCGGTGGAATACGCTCAGAAGCTGCAGGAGTTCTGCCGTAAGAACGACATCGTCATGATCTTCGACGAGGTGCAGGCTGGCTTTGGGCGCACCGGCAAGATGTTCTGCTTCCAGCATTACGGTATCACCCCCGATCTCATCGCCTGCGGCAAGGGCATTTCCTCTTCGCTGCCGCTTTCGGCCGTTATCGGGCGCAAAGATATTATGGGCCTCTATGCCCCCGGGTCGATGACCTCCACCCACTCCGCCTCGCCGCTGCCGACGGCAGCCGCCCTGGCCAACCTCAAGGTGCTGGTGGGAGAGAAGTTGACCGAGCGGGCCGCCGCCATGGGCGAAATCCTTCTCCCCGAGCTGGACAGAATACAGAAGAAGTATTCCGATCGCCTGGGCTGCATGCACGGCAAAGGCCTGGTGGCCGGCATCCAGGTAGTCAAGCCGGGTACCAAAGAGCCCGATGCCGATACGGCCACCGCCATCAACCTGGCCTGCCTGAAGAAGGGCCTGCTGATGTTCGCCCCCGTAGGCCTGGCCGGCGAGTGCCTCAAGATAGCCCCGCCTCTGACCATCAACGAAGAAGCCCTGCGTGAATCCATCCAGGTCTTCGAAGAGGGCGTGGACGAGGTTCTGGGCGGCAAGTAAGCCGGCTGAATTGAGAATATAGTATAAACGAAGCCCCGGCCGGTTTTATCCGACGGGGCTTCGCGGTTATGTCCTGCTGTGATATAATAGATCTGCTTCAAAAACGCGCCCGTAGCTCAATGGATAGAGCACCAGGCTTCGGACCTGGGGGTTGGGGGTTCGAGTCCCTCCGGGCGTGCCAGTTCTATGTCCCCAATATTGCTTATTTTAAGAAACAGTGCTATCTTAAAATAAGCAATATTCTTATTTTAAGTTTAAAACAGGAAACCATGAAAAGATCTTTACAGGGACAATACGTGACTGTATCCACTATCGGCGAGAGGGTACAGGCGTTTATTCCCACGCCGTTACCGCCTGATCCTCCGATCGATTGGACACCGGAACTACGGGAGAGGTTTGACAGTGCTTTGCTGGCGCTGGGACGCCTGGACAGCGTGTCCGTTCTGCTTCCCGATACCTCTCTCTTTCTTTACGTATATATGCGTAAGGAGGCTGTGCTCTCTTCTCAGATTGAGGGAACACAATCTTCACTCTCCGATCTCTTACTCTTTGAGCTGAAACAGATACCTGGAGTACCCCTTGATGATGTTCAGGAAGTCAGCAACTACGTAGCGGCTGTTTATCACGGCCTGCAGCGTCTGGCGGAAGGTTTTCCCGTATCACTGAGAT
The DNA here is from genome assembly GCA_028699365.1 of bacterium. GTDB lineage: Bacteria > UBP13 > UBA5359 > UBA5359 > UBA5359 > UBA5359. The sequence continues at coordinate 2,043 of JAQVUQ010000079.1, forward strand.
TGATACGGGAGATGCATGCTATTCTTCTTAATAAGGGACGCGGCAGTCAACGTGAACCGGGAGAGTTCAGGCGCAGTCAGAACTGGATAGGCGGTACCCGGCCCGGTAATGCTTCGTTTGTTCCGCCGCCCCCGGAAAAGGTAATAGAGTGTATGGGAACGCTTGAGTTGTTTTTACACGATCGGCCGGTACGGACTTCGCCTTTATTGAAAGCGGCGTTGTCTCATGTCCAGTTCGAAACAATTCATCCGTTTTCGGACGGCAACGGGCGTCTTGGCAGACTGCTGATTACTCTGCTTCTGTGTTCGGAGAAGATATTGCGTGAGCCTATGCTCTATCTCAGTCTCTATTTTAAGAGCCATCGTCAGCGTTATTATCATCTTCTTGACCAGGTGCGTCTGAACGGCGATTGGGAAGCCTGGCTGGAGTTTTTTGCCGAGGCAGTAGAGCAAACTGCCGAACAGGCAGCAGATACGGCACAGCGCCTAGTGAAGCTTGCTGCTGAAGACAGGGAGCGCATAACCGGCTTGGGCCGGCCGTCCGGTTCCGCGATCAAGGTCCACCGGGCGATGATGGAGAGGCCTATTGTTTCCGGCACATGGCTGTCGGAAAAGACAGGCTTGTCTCAGGCGACGGTTAACACTGTTCTCAGGCATCTGGAGAAGCTGGGAATTGTATCTGAATTGACCGGAAGCAAGCGGAACAGGCTCTTCAGCTATGTCGGATATATTAGTATAATGAACAGTGATTGACGGGTTACCCCGGAAGCTACCTCTATATACGGGCATACTCATAGAGCAGACCCAAGAGATGCAAAGCTGCTTACAAACGGTATATCCGGAATATATATCAACGCGGGTACGTGGACGGAAAAGGTGGATCAAGGTTGGTATCTGGACGTGGATGAGGATGGCAAGGTATGGATGCAAGACTGGATTAACGAAACAAAGGAAACGAAGCGCTTGTTCGTTTGATAAGTCTGTAAGCGGCAGGTATAATTGTATTCAGGAATTTCACCTGCAGACACGTGCCGGGAAGCATCCCAACCTGGGATTGTATGCAGAGCAGGATAGGCCTGAATGAGTAGGAAGAACGGAAACGACATATCTGCCGATCTGGATATTGGAGCTCTTTCCAGTTACCTCTGGGAAGCGGCCAATATTTTGCGCGGGCCTGTGGACGCGGCTGATTTCAAAACCTATATCTTTCCGTTGCTCTTCTTTAAGCGTATCTCCGATGCCTATGATGAAGAATTAAGCATTGCTCTGAAAGAAACAGAAGGTGATATAGAATACGCCCGGTTTCCTGAGAACCATCGCTTCCAGGTCCCGGAAGGGTGCCACTGGGAAGATATACGGGCCAAGAGCGTCAATATCGGACATGCACTCCAGAAGGCGATGCGCTGCATTGAGCAATCCAATCCGGATACGCTTTACGGTATCTTTGGCGATGCACAATGGACCAATAAAGACCGTTTATCTGATGCTCTTCTCAAAGATCTTATTGAACATTTTTCCGGTTTGAATATCGGTAACGAACACTGTAAGGCCGATATCCTTGGTCAGGCATACGAGTACCTGATTAAGAAATTTGCCGATCTGACAAACAAAAAAGCCGGAGAATTTTATACTCCACGCTCAGTTGTTGCTCTCATGGTGCGTATTCTCGCTCCCAAGGCAGGGGATACCATCTACGATCCGGCCTGCGGCACCGGTGGCATGCTCCTCGAAGCACTGCATTATGTTAAAGAACATGGTGGTGACGAGAAGCTTATGCTGGGCAAGCTTTTTGGCCAGGAGAAGAATCTGACGACCTCATCCATTGCTCGGATGAACCTCTTTCTCCACGGTGCGGAAGATTTCCACATCGAGCGCGGCGATACCCTCAGGCAACCTGCTTTCTATTCCGGTGACAGCCTTGAGGTGTTTGACTGTGTCATCGCCAATCCACCGTTCTCCCTTGAAAAGTGGGGGGACGATGTCTGGAGCAACGATCCTTACGGGCGTAACTTTGCCGGACTTCCACCGGCCAAATCCGGCGATTTTGCCTGGGTCCAGCATATGATCAAGTCCATGGCTCGCAAGACAGGACGTATGGCTGTTGTCTTGCCGCATGGCGTGTTGTTCCGTATGTCCAGGGAAGGTGAGATCCGGCGTAAGCTTCTGGAGATGGACATTCTCGATGCGGTGATCGGCCTTGGTCCTAACCTCTTTTACGGCACCGGCCTGGCAGCCTGCATACTGGTATTTCGTGAGACTAAGCCCAAAGAACATCGTCATAAAGTGCTGTTTATCGATGCCTCACATGAATTCAAGACCGGCCGGGCTCAGAACGAGCTTCTGCCTGTGCATGTTGAAAGTATACACCGCTGGTATCGGGATTACCGGAATGCGGATGGCATCTGCAGGGTCGTTACTCTTGACGAGATTCGGGAGAACGACTTCAACCTGAACATTCCCCGTTATGTGGAACCCGTCATTGAAGAAGAGACCATGACCGTGGAACAGGCCATAGTTAACCTCCAAGAATCCCTGAAAAACGCCTATGCGGCTGAAGACCGGTTGGCAGAGTTGCTGAAAAAAGCGGGGCTGACGGCATGATTATAAAGCACATAACTCAGTCCGAACTTGAATCATATCTTTGGGGCGCGGCCACTTTACTGCGGGGATATATCGATGCTGGGGATTACAAGCAGTTCATCTTCCCTCTGCTCTTTTATAAACGCCTTTGCGATATTTACGATGAGGAACTGGCCGTGGCGCTGGAGGAATCCGGCGGTGACAAGGGATAGGCCGAGTTGCCCGAGCAACACCGTTTTCAGATCCCTGCCGACGCACACTGGAAGGTAGCCCGTACTAAGGTCAAGAACGTGGGCAAGGCTATCCAGAACGCTTTGCGGGATATTGAGAAAGCAAATCCAGATACTCTCTATGGCGTATTCGGCGATGCTCAATGGACCAATAAGGATCGGTTACCCGATCATATGTTGCGGGAACTGATAGAGCATTTCAGTTGTCAAACACTCTCGCTGGCTAATTGTCCGGAAGACGAGCTTGGCATCGGCTACGAATTCCTGATCAAGAAGTTTGCCGACGATTCCGGCCATACTGCGGCCGAGTTCTATACCAATCGCACCGTTGTCCATCTGATGACGGAGATGCTGGAGCCCGCGCCGGGTGAATCGATCTATGATCCCACCTGCGGCTCAGCCGGGATGCTTCTTTCCGCCGTTGCTCACTTGAAGCGACATGGAAAGGAATGGCGCAATCTGAAGCTCTACGGCCAGGAGCGCAACCTGCTTACCTCGGCCATCGGATGGATGAATCTCTTTCTGCACGGCATTGAGGATTTCCGTATTGTCCGGGGAGATACCCTGGCACATCCGGCCTTTGTAGAGGGAGACCGGCTCATGCAGTTCGACGTAGTCTTGGCCAATCCCCCGTATTCCATCAAACAGTGGGACAGGGCCGCCTGGTCTGCCGATCCCTGGGGGCGCAACATCTACGGCACCCCGCCGCAGGGCCGTGCCGATTATGCCTTCTGGCAACACATTATTCAGAGCATGAAGCCCAAATCAGGACGTTGTGCCATCCTTTTTCCGCACGGTGTGCTCTTCCGCAACGAAGAGTCTGTCATGCGGGAGAAGCTGATTGCCCACGATGTGGTGGAGTGTGTGCTGGGACTGGGGCCGAACCTCTTTTATAACTCACCGATGGAAGCCTGTGTGGTGATCTGTCGCATAAGCAAGCCCCGGGAGCGGAGGAACAGGATACTCTTTATCAACGCGGTGAATGAAGTTACACGGGAGCGGGCTCAGAGCTTCCTGACCGACGATCATATCCAGCGAATCGTAGAGACCTATCATCGTTTTGAAGACATTGAAGGCTTTGCCCGCGTAGCAAGCAATGACGAGGTGCGTCAAAAAGAGTGCAATCTCAGCATTCCTCTCTATATACGGGAACAGAAGACAAGGATGCTTCAGGAAGAGAGCGCTCCTTACGGTCAATCTCCATTGAAAAAGGCTATCGTCGAATGGCAGGAAAGCTCAAAGTCGTTACGGGAATCGATGAAGGAGTTGTTTGAGATGCTGGAAGATGCCCGGGTGTGTGGAGGTAGGAAATGAGTTCTGACCAAAAACTCGTTGTGATGGTCTCTTCATCGGTTTACGGCATTGAAGAGTTGCTCGAGAGCATTTACACCTTGCTTACCGCTTTTGGATATGAAGTATGGATGTCGCATAAAGGCACTATGCCGGTCTTTTCCCATCGATCTGCCTTTGACAACTGTATTCAGGCGGTTGAAAAATGCGATCTCTTTTTGGGGTTGATTACTCCGAACTATGGCAGTGGTATTGAAGAGCAGGGCATTTCTATTACACATCAAGAGCTTCTCAAAGCTATCGATCTGAATAAGCCACGCTGGCTGCTGGCTCATGACCATGTGGTTTTTGCCCGTAACTTCCTCAAGAACCTGGGATACAAAGAAGCTGATGACCGCAGGAAGCTTGATCTGAGAAAGAACGCTGTTTTCGGTGATCTGCGCATTATCGATATGTATGAAGAAGCTGTTCTCTCTCAAACACCTCTTAGGGACCGGCAGGGTAATTGGGTGCAGGCATATCGATCAGACGAGGATGCCCTTTTATTTTCCGTATCACAATTTTCACGCTTCCAGGAAGTGGAAGCTTTTCTGCGAGAGAATCTGTCGGATGATGCTAAGGTCAGGGTCCGGATCAAGAGCCGGCAGAAAGGAGGTCTCTCATGAAGCTGGAGCAACTCAAGGAATTGCTGCTTTTGGGAGAAACACAAAATGTTGAATTCAAAGTAAATTGCACAATAAATAATCTGGGACGAGAGATTTGTTCCTTTCTTAATTCTGCAGGCGGATGTGTTGTCTGTGGAGTCAGTGATAACGGCGATGTTATCGGTATTTCGCCCAAAGAAGATTTATCGACACTGGAGCAAAAACTGAATCAAGCAATCTCACCCCAGGCATTATTTTTTGTGAAGGAACAGCCCCTTGAAGGGAAAAGAGTTGCTGTAATTGAAGTTCCTGCCGGCATGGATGTTCCATATGCATTCAACAATGAAGTCTTTATACGTCATAATGAGTTAAGCCGGAAAGCAGATATAGGCACTATCCGTGATATGGTGTTGAGACGCCAGACAGAGCCTGAGCGCTGGGAAAGACGCTTCTCTATCGCCGATCCTGAAAGCGATCTGGACGCAGGAGAAATTGATTCCGTTGTAAAAGCTTCCACGCAAACATCCCGGATTCAGTTTCGCGATAATGCGGACCATCTTAAGATCCTGGAAGATCTGTCGGTGCTGAAATACGGCCGATTAACTAATGGCGGAGATGTGCTGTTCGGGAAAAATCCGGCCATGCGGTATCCTCAGATTCGGGTTCAAGCGGTCTGTTTAACTTCTGACAAAGCCGATGATAGCTACCGGGATATGAAGTCTTTCGAAGGCCCGTTGGTATCCATGCTGGAGCAGGTGTACTCCTTTATTTTGCGAAATACGCCCACGGTATCGAGATTTGATTCAGGTGAGTTGGAACGTAAAGACGAACCGCTTTATCCCGCCGATGCAATCCGGGAAGGTCTGGTCAACGCTTTTGCCCACCGGGATTACGCAGACTTTTCAGGGGGCATCAAAGTCTATATTTATCCAAAGCGCTTGGAAATATGGAATTCCGGCAATTTTCCGGAGGGTATAACGCCTGAAAAACTTATAGCCGGCCATAACTCGGTTTTACGTAACCCTGATATTGCTCATGTGCTGTATTTACGAGGAATGATGGAGAAGTTGGGACGTGGCAGCATTATGGTGCAGAAGGCCTGTGCTGAACGCGGGCTTCCTATGCCCCAATGGCGATCAGATAATGGCCGGAGTGTCACGCTAACCTTCTTTACCCCGGAAGTCACCCCGGAAGTCACCCCGGAAGTCACCCCGGAAGTCACCCCGGAAGTTACCCCGGAAGTTGCACGCCTTTTACAGGTGTTGAAAGGTGAAATGCTGCGTAAGGAACTGAAGCAGAAAATCGGCTTGAAAGATGATGAACATTTCCGCAAGGCTTATCTGATCCCGGCTATTGAGGCCGGTTTCATTGAAATGACCGACCCTGATAAACCCAGGAGTTCCAAGCAGAGATACAGGATGACGGATAAGGGACGAAGAGTTGTGAAGCAGGGAGAGATCAAGTGACGAAGGTGGAAGTTAAATACACTTCATCCCATGGCTCGTCAGCTTCATTGAAACCCGGCTGGAGAGTAGTGAAATTTGGGGATGTGGTTCATCAATGCAAAGAGAGTGTTGATAGGGATAATAACCCGTTTGAGCGCTATATCGAGGGTGGTCATATGAATTCCGAAGATATCCATATCCGTCGTTGGGGTGATTTCGGTGAGGATTATGTCGGCCCTGCCTTTCATCGGATTTTTCGCAAAGGTCAAGTTCTTTACGGGTCTCGTCGTACTTATCTCAAGAAGGTTGCCGTTGCCGAATTTGATGGGATTACGGCTAATACGACTTTTGTTTTGGAAACAAAAAGCCAAAGTGTCTTTTTACAGGAATTACTTCCTTTTTTAATGTTGACTGATGCTTTTACTGAGCATTCGATACGTGAATCAAAAGGCTCAACAAATCCATATATTAATTGGCCGGATATAGCAAAGTATGAATTTCTTCTTCCGCCAATTGAAGAGCAGAAATGCATTGCAGAAATCCTTTGGGCGGCGGATGAGGCGGTGGCTTCACATCAGGAGGCCCTGAGGCGATGCAAAGTTCTTATCCAGTATGAATTCGAGAATACATTGGAAGCTTTGAGTTGCCCTGAATTGGTCTTGCCAAAAGTTCTCTCAGGAAGTCCTGAGAGCGGTTGTTCTGCTCCTCCTGTACCATATGAGACTGGGCATTGGGTTCTTTCTCTTGCAGCACTTTCAGCAAATGGCTATTGTAGGGATAACCTTAAGTCTGTGAACAAAACTGGAAAAATGCTTACTGCTCGACTTCACAAGGGTGACTTTCTGATTTCCCGCTCCAATACCGTTGAAATGGTGGGGTTTGTGGGTATCTTTGATGAAGACCGAGAGGACGTTTCATTTCCGGATACTATGATGCGTCTCCCAGTAAACAGAGAAAAGCTATTACCTGAGTATCTGGAGCTTGTTCTCTTATCAAATCGCGGCCGAAAGCATATGGCAAAAACGGCTTCTGGTACAAGCAATAGTATGAAGAAAATAAACCGGAAAACTTTGAACGAGTTTAAATTCCCTGTGCCTAGTATAGAGGCTCAAAAAGAAATCATTTCAATCTTTTCTGGCTATAAAAAGCATTGCAGTATATTAGCAAAGCATTTGTGTTGTCTAAGGAAATTGTTATTTTCTCTGATTAATAAGGAAGTTGGAACTCCCTATGTTTACGACAATACTATCTGTCAGAAGCTTACAAACATAGCCCACAATAGTGCATCCAGAAGCATAATTAATTATGAAAAAAGCAATCAGGAAATGAAGCTGAAAGATT